>JANOPU010000341.1:0-17452 GCA_031422055.1 Ferruginibacter sp. | reverse complement strand
GTTCGGTTAGTTTTTTCTTGGTATGCAATGGAAAATCGCCTTTCATCATCCAGTCATAATATTGAGGTTCTGATTTTAAAACATCTGCAACCGGGCGTCCTTTAAATTTACCGAAATTAAAAACTTCCCGGCCTTTATCATCAAATGAAAAACGACGGGCATAATCTACAATCTTTTCTTCTCCTATTACTTCCAGGATAGAATCGATAGAGTTTCCAAGGTTTTTATACCGGTCAATTTGCGATAATAAAACATCGATCGTAGCCTGTACATCATTTTCTGCACTATGTGCATTTACTAACTCTTTCTGACAATAAAATTTATATGCAGCTGTTAAAGTTCTTGGTTCCATTGTATAAAAAATATGCTGCACATCTATCATTCGTCTCGTACTTAAATCTACTTCCATTCCTGCTCTTAGAAATTCTTCCATTAACATAGGAATATCAAAACGATTACTGTTATATCCACCCAGATCACAATTTTCCAGAAATTGTTTTATTTCGTTACCAGCCTGTTTAAATGTTGGAGCATCTTTAACCATTTCATCAGTAATGCCATGTATATCGGTAGTTTGCTTTGGAATGGGCATTTCCGGGTTGATCAGTTTTCTTTTTACCTGACGTTCAGAATCCGGTAAAACCTTTATGATTGCTATTTCTACTATTCTGTCTGAGGAGAGGTTAACTCCTGTAGTCTCCAGGTCAATGAAGGCAACTGGTCGTGATAATTTTAGCATGAAAAAGATCTTATTTTAAAAAAGTTAGAATTTTTAGCAAATGTAGTTGAATGAAAGAAAGTATTTGTAGTTAAAAGTACTTTTTACCCTTATTTTTCGTTTCCCGATTAAATATTATATTTGCACGAATAATCAACAATATAAAATGAAAAAATTAATCTTTGCTATTCTGACACTTTTTATAGCAATAACCATTCTTAGCAGTTGTGGATCCAGCAGAAAAACCGGTTGTCCAATGAGCGAAAATATCATTCATTAATCAAAATGGCTGTTATTGTGAATTGGATTCCTATTACCACCGAGCATCATTTAGAAGAAATAAAGTCCGGCTCTGCGCATCAGGCACAACTTATTTTCAAACACAGCACCCGTTGTTCTATCAGTAGTATGGCTAAAAGCCGGCTTGAAAGAAGTGAGCTGCCTGCAAATGTTCAATTCCATTTTCTCGACCTGATCAAATACAGGGAAATCTCAAACAAAATTGAAGAAATTTTTGATGTAAATCACGAGTCTCCACAAGTGTTATTAATTAAAAACGGAACTTGCATTTATGACGAAAGTCATAATGGTATTTCAATGGAAGAAATTGATTTTCAAATTAATAATTGACTAATTTGATAAAATACTTTATATAAAAAAAGCGTTCAGTCATGTACGCTTTTTTATTGATTTTTACAAAGAGTATTACACTAAGATCTAATTTTTTGCAGGTATTCTCTTCAGTGTTTCTAATAAAAACTCCCAATACTTTTGTACGGAACTTATTTGCACTTTTTCATCAGGGGAATGAGCTCCCTGTATATTTGGCCCAAAGGATATCATTTCCATACCAGGATAATTTTTTCCAATAATGCCACATTCCAGGCCAGCATGGCATGCATTAACATCAGCATCTTCCTGATATCTTTCTTTATAAAGATCACTCATGAGCTTTACTACTGAAGCATGAGGGTTTGGTGTCCATCCCGGATATGATCCGCCAAACGATACGCTGGCGTCTGCTAGTTCAAAAGTTGACTTGATGGATAGGGCAAGGTCCATTTTTTCACTATCAACTGCACTTCTTGTTAAACACAGTATGGAAAATGCTCCGTCTTTTACAAGAACCCTTGCTACATTATTCGAAGTCTGAACCAGTCCGGTAATATCCGGACTCATTCTGAAAATACCATTAGGGCTTGCATGAATTGCCCGTAATAATTTATATTGAAACGGAGCAGATAATACATTGGCAGGTATTTCTATATTTTCAAGTAAAAGCGACAGATTAGGATCTGTAATTCTATATTCACTTTTAAAGACTTGCTCCTGATCTTTTATAAATGATTCAAACGCACTTTTTTGGAGAACCGGTACAACTACATCAGCAAAAGACTCTCTTGGAATTGCATTGCGCAAACCACCACCATCAATCGAATGTATGAGCAAACCGAACTTTTCCGCTGCATTCAGTAAAAATCTGTTCATTAACTTATTGGAATTGCCACGCCCTTTGTAAATATCCATTCCTGAATGCCCGCCGGTCAATCCGGTTATTTTTATACGAAGGCCAAATACTTCTGCAAGGCTTTTTTGGGTTTCATAGCTGCCGGATGCAGTAACATCAATACCGCCGGCGCAGCCAATCGTTAATTCCCTGTCATCTTCTGTATCAAGATTCAAAAAAATTTTTCCTTTTAATAATCCCCCAATTAAGCCCAGCGCTCCGGTCATACCTGTTTCTTCGTCAATAGTGAACAATGCTTCAAGCGGCGGATGTGGAATATTGTCAGATGCAAGTATGGTCATAATGGATGCCACACCAATTCCGTTATCGGCTCCTAATGTGGTTCCTTTTGCTTTTACCCAGTCATTTTCAACATACATATTTATTCCTTCTGTTGCAAAATCAAAATTAACATCAGTGTTTTTTTGATGCACCATATCCAGATGACTTTGTAATACTACTGTTTCTTTATTTTCCAACCCTTTTGTTGCAGGCTTTTTGATTATGACATTTCCAACATCATCTTTATTTGTTTCCAGGTTTAGTTTTTTTCCATAATCAATGATAAACTGAATGACACGTTGCTCATTTTTGGAAGCACGGGGAACTTCATTCAGATCGGCAAAATTATTCCACAGTTCTTTGGGAGATAATACTCTAATATCATTACTCATAATCTTTTTTGATTTTACAATTAAATTTTACACTTTAAGAATGATCCGTGTTTTTCAGATCCTGATCAAAAGTAAAAGATTAATTTAATAGCTATTGATTTTGTGTAATTACTTTTTAACTAAACAGCATTAATGCTTCTTCGGAATTGGAAAGCTTGATCATTTTCTCAAATTCAAGGTTGATCTTGTTTAGTAATGCGATGGAACGGATATTGTTAGAAGATGTGATTGCCAGGATATTGGTTATACCCAATTTATCCTTTGCATATATTTTAGTTGCTGAAGCTATCTCAAATGCATAACCATTTCCCGTAAATTCAGGAAGTAATGCAAAGCCAATATCAGGATATTCCAAAGACTCCCGTTTTATAAGGCCACACATTCCGATCGGAATATTACCGTTCTTTATCTCTATCAATGAAAGTCCAAAACCATTTTCTTTATAACTTTTAATAGGTCCATTTGATAAATATTCAAGGGCATCATCAATTGATCTTACTTTTCTGTCTCCAATATATTGCAGCCAGCTGGGATTGTTTAAAAGCAATAAGATGAATGATGCATCAGTTGTTTTGAATTGCCTTAATAACAGCCTGTTGGTTTCTAGTATGATCATGTCTTTTATTAAGAATCCATTTTTTAATGTAGTATTAAGTTTTCACAGATTTAGAATTTATGTGACCAGGGTGAAAAACTTTATTACGAAAAGAAATTTCATCCCATTCAAAAAGCATTTCACCTTTTGAATTTCTTTCACCCAGTTTATCCTTTGGTTTTTCACCAAAGTCTGCAAGGGGTAGTGGCAGATTTTTTAGCATCCTGTATTCCGTAAAATATTTGTTTTCAATCCATGGCCTTCCCAGTGTTGTCAGGCTGTTATAATAAAGCATCAGTTGTTCATGTCCGGATAATTGTACACGCAGTAATTTAAGGAATTCATATTTTTCCTTATCGGAAGATTTATCATGATCAACAACAAATTTTACCGATTGAAAAAGGTGCCGGTAGTATTGTTCCAGCCGCGACATATGCCCGCAGAAAGGCTTATACTTTAATTTAATTCCATAAATTGTTTCTCCATTTTGTGTGAATATTTGACCTTCATCATTATGTTTTTTTTGTAATTTTTTTAACATGCTGATATATTTTTCAATCAGGTCTTCATCATATTGTTTTATAAGTCCCTGTACAAGATCTCCGGATGGGCCACTTAAACCCATAAAAAAAACAATGTAAGAGATATTCATAAGATCCTGTTCACTTAAAATACTATTGCCTGATGTGAATTCTTTTTTGGAAGCATATACTGATCTCAGAATAAGGTAACAATATTTAAATTCACTGAACATAGAAATAAAAGCATTGCGGCTGAAAACTTTATCATTAATATTTATTTCAGCAACATTGGCTCGGTGAATTTTTAATAATTCATAGAATTTATTTTCAAAACAAGCAGCAGGATCATCCGGGTCTTCATTAACTGTAATGGATTTTTTTGCTTTGTTTGATTGCACCTGTGCCCAGAATGCAAGGAAGGTAAGTAATGCAGCAATCAATGCAATTACCGGCCCTGCAATTGCACTTATCGTTACATTATCCGCATCATTAATGCTTTCCTGATTTAACAATAGTGGGATCAGGCATAAAATCAAGAACCCGATAAACGGAAAACACCAGGTTACAAAGTCAGGTTTTTCTCCGGAAGAAACCTGTGAGATCAATGTCCTTATTTTCTTCATACTTCTGTTAACTTATTGCATAGTGATCAAAAATATATGTTATAAGAAATTTGGAATACGAAAATTACTACATATAAATAAACTTTGATTCAATATTGGATCAAACGTTTTTAACATGTAGTAAAAAAATGGGGATAACGGAAGCTGATTTGAAAATGGATCAATATGAGTTACTGTTGCCAGCAGGTAGGTTTGAAGTTGTACGATTTACCTAATCAAATAAAACTTGCATTAATTATATCATTTTAAAACAGAAAAATTATTTTTTGTAATCCACGGTGAATGACGGAAGGAATGCCATTTAGTATTAGACAGGTCAACGGTGGTATCGATTATTGGAACAGGTTTATCACGGTTCAGGCTTACCGATCCTATCGCATAAACTTCTACGTTAGAGAATCCTTTTTTAGTATATTCCAACTTCAGTTTTTGTGCATATTGCCAGCTGATATCCGGGCAAATGGCTATCCACATGACATGAATCGGGTGAAAAGATTTTTTAGGGTCTTCGATCCAAATATTTCCTGAAACAGGGTCATACACTTTGAAATGTATATTCCCGCTTTTTGACCGTAACATCATTTTCCAACTCATGCGGTATCCTTCTTCAGTCCAAAGTACATTTCCCGGAAAAAACCAGGGTCGCAAAGGCAAAATGAGTTGCAGCAAAAAATATAAAGTAAAAATGCCTGACAGCATTTTTCTTTTAGTTGTAAAGCCCGGAGAAATATGATCATAAAGTGGGATCCCTGTCTTTTTCATGTGGAATATACTCCTGATTTTTTCAGGTTCTATAAAGAAAAGTGTAAGGGCTATAGACAAGAAAGGAAAGATGCCGATCTTAAAACTAAATAAATTGAACAGGTGAAACAGGCATGAGAGAAAAAAAGCAACATAACGTGTCTTCTTCCATAGCAATAAAGGGACAATCAAAAGGTCGAATAAAAAACCTGTGTAAGCAATAAATTCGGGAAACCATATTTTGTTATAAATAATTCAATAAACCCTGTGTATGCTTAATCGTGAAAACTGTATAGCAAGGAATTTTCCTGAGAACCAATCGTTATTTAACTTATTCATTGCCCCAAAAAAATAAACGATTGAAAATTGTACTGAAAATATCCAAATAGCCCATTGCGGACATACCTGAGTTTTTAAGATAGATTTTCGTTTAGCATCTACAGAAAGATTTCCATTCGCCGGTACCAATACCATCAGCCAACACAGTAATAAGATCAAATAATAATGATTATTATATCCTGATTTCTGCATCAGGTATAAAAGTGTCCATAAAATAGCGAAACCGGTCATTGCGATCCTATACCATGCACCCAGCATGATCAAAATAGCAGTAAATCCCATTAAGCCAAAATAATAATACATTCCATAACCGGGTAATGGCTGTAAAAAATCAAACCCTATATAATTAAATGTAAATGGAGGCTGGATAAAATGAATGTAAACAGTTCCGGTAAACAATGAAGCCATTACATGATACCACAACAAGAATCCAAATATTATTCTGAAAATGACCAGAGAACTATTATCGACAGGGCGAAAAAGTTTAATAAAAAAACGATTCCACAAAGCCTTAGTATCAATCATCAATTAATGTTTATACAATGAAACACAAAAATAGTTTCTGAATTTAATCCGCTCTGAAACAGTATGGATCTTTATTTTTAAATAATAATCTAAATATAACAGTATAAATCAAAATTTATTTATTGTTTCATTCAATTTAGTTTTGTTCATGAAAGCAACAGAAAAAGTAATTATAATATAATATACGGGACATTTTTGTTTTTCTTGTAAAAAATATTTGAATTCCATTCCGTTGTATATTCTTATATTTATGTTTAACTATTATGCATAAACTAGCTGCTATTCAAGATCATGTAGTAAAAATGCTTTCAACAGGGCTTTCAAAACACCTGACATATCATTGTATTGATCACACATTGGATGTAAGAAAACAATGCCTGGTCATAGCAAAGGCAGAAGGAATTACAGATGAACAAACATTATTGGAACTGGAGGTTGCAGCTTTATACCATGATACCGGTTTTATTTTTATTTATCAGAATCATGAGGAACGAGGATGTGAATTAGCCAGGGATCAATTACCCGGATTTGGATTTGCTGATCATACTATCAATAAAATTTGCGAATTGATCATGGCAACAAAAGTTCCGCAAAAACCTATGAATCATCTGCAACAAATTATCTGCGATGCTGATCTTGATTATCTGGGAAGAGATGATTTCTTTGAAACTGGCGATAAATTGCGCAGAGAGCTTATTGATTATAAATTTATTGCAAGTGAGCATGACTGGGAAGAACGCCAGTTGGATTTCCTGAGATCGCACCGGTATTTTACCCAAACATCCAGTAAAAAACGGGAGCCGGTAAAATTAGAGTTTATCAAACAACTTTTACAAAACCGAAATATCAACGTGAAATAATTATTATTCCAACCGAATCTATGAAACAAAATAATTTTTGGTTACGAACCCTTAATATAAGGTCTGATGAAGTTTGGTTAGTAAAAAAACTCTTTCTGTTGCAGTTTTTTCAGGGTGCAGGTATCGCTTTTTTCTTTACATCATCCTTTGCGCTTTTTTTGAACCGTTTCCCGATTACTGAATTGCCTTATGTTTTTATCTATTCATCATTGCTTCTTTGGATCGTTGGATTTATATATTCCCGTATCGAGCATATATTTCACATTAATAAACTGGCAATATTTATTACACTGTTCATCGCTGCAAGTATTTTGTTCTTCAGATTTGCATTCAATTACATACAAACCGGCTGGTTCTTATATTGGATGCTTGCCTGGTTCAATGTCTTATACCTTCTGAATAATCTTGAATTTTGGGGAGTAGCTTCCTTATTATTTGACGCCCGTCAAAGCAAAAGGCTTTTTGGTGTTATTAGTGCTGGAGATATACCTGCAAAATTCATAGGTTATTCGCTTGCCTTATTAACGGTAGAATATATTGGCACCATTAATCTCTTATGGGCAGGTGTTGTTTGCATGCTGGCATCGTTACCTTTTTTAATTAGTATTGGAAAATCAACTCAGGTAATCGAACCTACCCATAAAAAAAAGAAACATTCCGGCCATTCCGTAGATGAAATCAGCAGGGTAGTTAAAAATTTTTCAGGAAATTTATTAATAAGACGTTTGGCAATTCTTGGAATCATCATTTCAGTAAGCTTTATCACCATTAATTTTGCATTTTATGCCGGTGTTAAAAAAGAATACCATGATGATGTATCCCTGGCAAAATTTATTGCCCTTTTTCTTGCAATAGTAAGAATTGTTGCCCTCGTGGTTAAAATGATTTTTACCGGCCGTCTGATAAATAAACTGGGTATCACCAAATCACTTTTAATAACACCATTGGTATTGCTGATCCTTATTACTGTAATTATTCTTACTCAAAATTTAATGGGGTATCAGAAGTTCATCGTTTATTTTTTTGGAGCAACGTATATCGTTGTCGATATTTTACGTTCCTCTATAAACTCCCCGGTATTTCTAACCATCATGCAGCCGCTTTCTACTCATGAACGGCTTAGAGCCCATACGATCGTTAAGGGGATCATGGATCCTTTTGCATCTCTGATTACAGGTGTAGCGTTATTGTTTATTATTCATTACCAGAAAGACGTGAACCTGATCACGCTTTCTTATGTTCTCTTTGTGATTTGCTTTTTTTGGATCATCGGTATTTACCGGGTTAACAGTCAATACCTTCAAACGATTGTAAAAACTATAGGTAACCGTTATTTTGACAGAGAAAATTTTTCTATCAGTGATTCAGGAACATTGGATTGGTTAAAAGAAAAGGCAAAAGCAAGTACAGAAACAGAAGCTATAAATATTTTAAGCATGCTATTAAAAAGTGGTAAATCTATTCCTGTTGATCTGCAAATGGCCTTATTGAACCATCCGTCAGAAATAGTTAAAATTACCGCTTTGCAACAGGTAAATCATGAGAGTTATGCTTCGTTAGCCGAATTTTTACGCACGTTTTTAGATACCAATAACAGTCCGAAAATGATTGCAGAAACAATTAAACTAATGTGCAGGAATAATGCTGATAGTCAGGTCATATTGCCTTACCTCGATAATAACGACCCTGAGATCAGGCAGGCTGCATTATCAGGATTAATTTATTATGGAACCGGTGAGTATAAAGACCGGGCAATTGCCGTGTTACACAAAAGTATTTCTTCGACCGATTTCAAAGAAAGAAAAATGGTTGCGGATATTTTGAGTATGGAGGAAGTATTTGATAAGAAAGACATGATTCTACAACTTATGAATGATGAAAATGAAGGCGTAAGGGAATCAGCCTTTTTAGCTGCTGGAAAATCCGGAGATCAGCGGTTACTGGAAGAATTAATGAGTAAGATTAGTACGGATGAAATTGCTATCATGCAACCGCTTTATGTTGCAGGGGAAAATTCACTGCCAGTCGTTCTTTCAAGCATAACCGGAGCGAATTCAACCCAATTACAAAAAGAAAAGTTGATCTTTTTAATTGGAAGGATAGGGGGTGATAAAGCACAAAAAATATTATTAGACCTCCTGATAAGTCATGCCGGGGAATACATGAATATTGTAAAAGCAATGTATCGCAGTAATTATAAACCATTGCATGAAGCAAATGAAATTTTTATATCTGTTATTAAAAAATTGCTTACCAGAAGTGCAGTTATCATATATATGCAAAACAGATTAGTGGAACAGAATGATAAATACAAATTACTGATAACCTCATTTAATCTTGAATTAAACGGATTAAGAGAAACACTTTTGTATGTTTTTGCCATGCTATATGATCGGGAGAATATTAATAAAGTACGTACAGCATATGCAACCGGAAAAAAAGAAACGATCATTAACGCAATGGAAATCATAGATATTACTGTTAGGAAAGATCTGGCCGGACACTTTAATATTATATTTGAACCAGGTGATATTTCAGAAAGGATGCATGACTTAAGAAAGATTTATCCGGCCGAATTTTTTGAACACATTGAAATGGTTCTTACAAGGATATTAGCTGAAGAAAAAACGACTTATAATAACTGGACTATGGCTTGTTCATTGTATACTACAAAAAAACAAAATCATAACATTGATAATATTTTAATAAAAAAGTATACTGTGGCAGAAAATCAAATGGTGAGGGAAACAGCAGTATTTGCACTTTGAACCAATTTAATTTTGAAATATTATTTAATAAATAAATAAACTTAATAAAATGCCGGAAAATTCTAACCAACAATTACTGCTGCTCGAAAAAGTCTTACTCCTTAAATCACTTAGTATTTTTAAGGAAACTCCTGAAACGATACTGGCAGAACTTGCACCATTGATGCTTGAATTAGAAGTTGAACAGGGTAGTATTATTTTTGAAGAAGATGAGCCCGGTGATTGTATGTATGTCATTTTATCCGGGCAAATACAAATTCATAAGGGTAAAACTACTCTTGCAATCTTACATGAGAAAGAAGTTTTTGGAGAACTTTCTTTACTGGATGCAGAAACCAGGAGTGCCACAGCTACAGCAAAAACAGATTGCATACTTTTTAAAATTGATCAGGAACCTTTTTATGAACTTATTGATACCAGGCCTGAAGTAGCCAGAGGATTTATAAAAATATTGTGTAATAGATTACGGCAGTTAAATATAAAGGCAGCAAGTGGCAAATAAAAAATTATTTTCGAGCAATCCTGCTTTTTATAGCATTGCTTCTATCAATGCAAGATGTTTACTTTTTTCTTCCCCTCGTGATTTTTTATTGGTTTCAGTAAAATAGCTGTGCTTTTTAAAAAATTTAATTTGCATGGCGTTCCATTCTTTTTCTGATGAAATGATTTTCTTTTTTTGCAATTCCATAAAAAGAGTATGGCTGATACTGAAAAAATCATCTCTCCCTAAATAATCAAGATCTGCATCACAAATGATCTCTTCCAGTTTGGTATGGGGAGTTTGTGGAACTCTTGTTGCCATGATCATACCGCAAATAATTTCAATTTGTTTTTGTGTCAGTCCAAATTGCGGTAATTCATTTCTGGCAAAGTTACATCCTGCTAATTCATGTCCTTTATAAGTGGTAATAAACCCGGTGTCGTGGTATAAACAAGCTAATTTTAAAAGATAGATATCATCTTTACTATTGATTTTTTCATTTTTTGCAATTCTTTCGGCTTGAATTTCAACATCAATTGTATGATGTATGCCATGATATAGCAGGTCTTTAGATAATTGTTCTGACAATTTCTGCATGACCATTGCCCTTATAATATCATAATTTGATTTAAATGACATTTTGCAACATAATAAATTGCGGATAATAAATAAAAAATTAAAATTATTCAAAATCTTTAATTTTCATCATGATTCTACATCAGCCATCAGATTTAGATCAAAAATAATGAATAAATGACCTTTTTTTAATAAAAACGATGTATATTTATCGTGTATTTCGAAACTTTCTAGTTTCAATTTAGCTAAAAAATCTAATCCTGTCAATTAGCCAACACACCTCTTTTACTTTCAAGTTTGTATTATTCCGCAAGAGTATTTATATCTCTTGATATCTATGTTTTTGAAATAAATCCTCTTTATCCTTTGCATACCAGCCTCAATTTACACCTACTAATTACTAAATTATGAAAAAAAAATCAACATTTTTTAAAGGTTCATTCATTTTATTCGTAATCATTCTTTGCTTTTTTGGAGTTACAGGATCTTTTGCCCAGCAAACAACTATGAAGGACTTTGTTCTTTTTGGTGGTAATAGTTCCTTTGCTACCGGCTATGTTCAACTGGGATCTTCATCTAGTGTACAGGGTGGTTCAGTTGGAAGTTATAAACTGGTTAATACTACAGGCAGTACTACCATAAATGCAAATATAAATTCAGGTGGAAAAATTACATTGGCAAATAGTAATGTGATAACCGGTAAGATAACTGCAGCAAATTCGCCTGTTGTTTCAGGAACCATTCTTTCTGTAGGTTCAAGTACAAATATCAGTGGCAATATTGATGTAAATGGTAATATAGTAATAGGAGGAGGTACAGTTTCCGGAATTGTTACCCATCCTACCGGAACAACTTATTCCGGCCCGGCAATTGGTGCCAGAGATGTAACCGGTACACCTACACTTCCAGGTCTTCCACAAATGCCGCCTATTACGGTTTTTTCTCCATTTCCTTCATTACCGGATATTAATTCAACAAGAAGTATCACACCCGGTATTTATGATGATATCAAACTATCAGGAAACAAAACGCTTACATTCAGCGGTACAGGTACTTACACATTTGATCAAATTAATAATACCGGTGGTACAAACAATTTTGTTTTTGATTTCCAGAATAATACAACAGGTGTTTTTAAAATTTATGTACATAATAATGTAATCCTAGGAAAGATCAATGTTAGTATGATCAATGGCGGTAGCGCATCCCGTATTTTCACTGAGGTACAAGGAAATGCAACCATCAGTTTTAAAATTGATAATGGTTCTTCGAGTAACGCAGCATCAAAATGGCTTGGAACTGTATGGGCTCCTAATGGTTCAATAAATATTGGTTCTGGAACAGGAAATTCCAATATTACCGGGGCGTTATGGAGTGGTAAACAAGTGAATGTACAAAGCGGTGTAAATATTGTTTATGCTCCTTTTTCTGAATGTACAACCCCTAATGCAAATGCAGGAATTGATAAGCCTTACAATTTTTCCGGCCAGACAACCTTAACCGGTACATCATCAACTCCAGGTGCTGTATTAAGTTGGCAGGCAATTGATGGAGGTGTAATTTCATCACCGGTAAATGCTGCTACTATTTCAGTTGCAGCTTCAGGAACTTATATTCTAACCGCTACTACTTCTGCAGGTTGTTTTGCACGAGACACTGCTATTGTAACTGCAAAAGTCAATAACCTGATCGGGTCTGAGTTAGAATCCATTTTTTTGAACTTTAATATCAACAATCCTTCATCACCATTCTTTATCATACGGAATGACAGTATTATGATCGATGTTATAGTTAAAGTTGGACAATATACTGCAACATTAAATTTGTTAACCAATCAGCCATACGGATTAGCAGATGTTATTAGTAACGGATCCAGTAACTTCATCATAACCGGAATGTTTAAGATCAGTAAATTGCCTTCTCTCAATTTACTTACTTCAAATATAGAATACGTCAGGCCTTTTTATAATGCTGTTATTAAAAAAGGAATTGTAACAACTGCAGGTGATGAACCACTACGTTCAAACCTGGTGCGCAGCGGTTATGAACTTCAGGGTGAAGGAGTGAAAATTGCTGTGATGTCGAATAGTTATAAAACAATAACTACTGCTACAACAAGTCCGATCATAACAAATACTGAAGCAGGAGATATAGCAAATGGTGACCTTCCCGGCCCCGGAAATCCGGATGGTAATCTGTTACCGGTAAATGTTTTAAAGGATTATCCTTTTAAGAGTACAGATGAAGGAAGGGCTATGCTGCAAATTGTTCATGATATTGCACCAAAAGCAGCATTGTATTTTAGAACAGGATTTCTTACAGCCGGCGATTTTGCAAAGGGGATCACAGATCTGCGGGATTCGGGATGTAATATCATTGTGGATGACCTGACTCATATTACTGAGCCTTTTTTACAGGATGGCGTTGTTGCTCAGGCCGTGGATGCAGTTGCAGCAACCGGAACTACTTATTTTTCTGCAGCAGGTAATTTTGCAAATAAATCCTACGAAAATGTTTTTAATGGAGTAACTGCTCCGGTAGGGCTAACTGGAAAAGCACATGATTTTGGTGGAGGCGATCTTTTTCAAAGCGTTACATTCCGCCCCGGTAAATATATCATAATACTACAATGGCTGGATGACATTTATTCCCTCGGTCAAACCAGTACGGGTGGTACAAAGAATGATTTAGACATCTATTTGACTCCAAATACAAATGGCACAGCATTGATAGGGTACAACAGAAATAATACATTTGGAGATCCTATCGAATTTATTTTATTGGACACGAATGCTACCATAACCACTAACATATATATAACAAATAGAACCGCAGGTAGCAATCCTGCCCGTTTTAAATATATTATCATTAGTTTAACCGGTGATCCTTCAACTGATATTACCATTAACCAATTTGCTGCCACAGGAAATTCAACTATAGTTGGACAGGCAAATGCAGTTGGGGCTATCGCAGTAGGTGCAATGAGATATGATAAAGCACCTCCTTTTGCAAGTCCTGTACTTGAGGCATTCTCCTCAATTGGCGGAACTGTTATGGGAGTTGCAGCAAGGAATAAACCCGATTTGATAGCACCTGACGGGGTGAACACAACAGTCAAATTAGGTCAGGATTTTGATGCCGGTTCAACAGATGGATATTCTAACTTCTTTGGAACATCGGCCGCTGCGCCTCATGCTGCTGCTGTTGCTGCATTGATCATGGAAGGAAAGAAAAAATATTCAAATCAACCGGTTACAACACCTGCTGAAATAAGAAGTATCCTTCAAACCACCGCTACAGATCTGTTGACTCCGGGTTTTGATTTTCAATCCGGATTTGGTTTTGTAAATGCAGATTCAGCTATGCGAACATTTGCAAAACCGGATCCTACACTGATTCAATTGGTTGTTCCCCCTGTTGTTCCTACACCTGGATTAGCTCCTTTCACTTTAACTGTTACCGGCTTAAACCTGAGCCCATCATCTGTTATAAAGTTCAGGGATTCTACACTGGTAACTACATTTATCAATACGAATACACTAACAGCGGTTATACCTTCATTTATCGGTAATCCGTTGATCAGCGTTTATACACCGCCGGTAAGTACAAGCGGACTTGATGGTGGTTCAAGTGATTCTTTGAAATTCTTTAATATTATTAAAAAAGATGTAAAAGTTATTGCCAATAATATTACCAAAAAATATGCTCAGTTAATGCCTTTGCTGACAGCAACCATTATTGTTGACGGCGATACAACACAAAGCAACCTGTTGACTGCAGATTCATTGACAAACCTTGGGCTGGGTAGTTTGAATTTGATAACATCTGCCACTACAAATAGTAATACAGGTACCTTTCTCATTACTGCTTCAAGGATATTCGATCCTTCAAACCCGGTTGATAAAGGGTATAAAGAATTATATAATTATACTTTTGTGAATGGTAGTGTTACGATTGACAAATTACCTGTAACTGTAAAAGCAGATGATGTTACTGTTACTTACGGTGAAAAAATTCCTGATGTTGAATTTACTTACCAGTTTGAACCCGCGAATATTCCGGATCCAACTACTTTTTTAAATAGCATACAGTCTTCTCATCAAAACCAGATCGCTAAAGATGCTTTGGGTGATGATATTTTAGGTATTGTAAACGGCCAGGCAGTAACGATAGTAAACGGTCAGGCTATTCCGATAGTAAATGGCCAGGCAGTGACCATTGTAAACGGTCAGGCAGTGACAATCGTTAACGGCCAGGCTATACCGATCGTAAATGGCCAGGCTATTACCATTGTAAACGGTCAGGCAGTAACGATCGTTAATAACCTTACAGAAAGCCAGGTAGAAAATTTAAGTTTCTTAGCTTCTACACCTTCTATTTCGGCAGCACGACAAATAACAAATAAAAAATTGGTCAATGGCATTTATGAAACCAGTACCACTCAGGTAGTAGACATAACGCAGGAATCAGTGTTGAAATTCAATACGAATTCTGCCCAGACTACCATGTTAAGTTCTGTTTCACAAACGAGTCCAAAAGGGTTGATTGATAATACTTCATTCGCAAATGGCCAGGCCATAACGATCGTAAACGGCCAGGCAGTTACCATCGTGAACGGACAAGCTGTAACTATCGTAAACGGACAGGCAGTTACTATTGTGAACGGACAGGCAGTAACCATCGTAAATGGCCAGGCAATTCCAATTGTGAACAGCCAGGATAAAACGGCTGTGGTGGTAAATGAAAGTGAAATTGGGCAGGGTCAGAGCCCGTTAAAATCATTGAATATGATCACCGGTATTACTGTCGGCAATCAATTCATTATACCAGGTTCATTTATAAATGAAAATTTACTGATAACGCATATAGCCGGAAAGGTTACCATTCTACCTGCAACGGTTACTATAACACCTACTGCAGGACAAACTAAAGTTTATGGAGAAAATGACCCTTCATTTACCTATACAAATAATGCCGGATTAACCTCCGGAGATTTTACAGGTTCTCTTGAACGTAACAGTGGTTCTGATGTTGGTGATTATAGTTTCACATTGGGGACATTGAGTGCAGGAAATAATTATACTTTAGTATTGGGCGGCACCAATACTTTTGCTATCACTGTAAGGCCAATCACCATTACTCCGGCTGCTAATCAGAGTAAAGTCTATGGAAGTAATGATCCGGTATTCAATTATACTGCCAGTGAATCTCTTCAGCCAGGGGATGCTTATATCGGAGCATTGGATAGAGTTTCGGGTGAGTCTGTTGCAAACAGTCCATATTCATTTACACTTGGAACATTAAGCGCAGGAAACAATTATACTTTGACGTTAGGGGGATCCCATACTTTTGCCATTACTAAGAAGCAGGTCACAATTACAGCAACAGCAGGCCAAAGTAAAGTCTATGGCGATAGTGATCCTGTATTTAATTATTCAAACAATGCAGGGTTAAATGCCGGTGATTTTTCAGGTTTGTTAAGCCGTGCCGGAGGTAGTAATGTTGGTAGCTATGCTTATACAATAGGTACTTTGTCTGCCGGAAATAACTTTACTTTGACTCTGTTTAACGGTAATACATTTGCAATAACCAAAGCTCCCTTAAATGTAAAAGCAAATGATACGTATATTTATAAAGGATCTGCACTTCCTGTATTTACTTCAACAATCGTTGCCTTTAAAGGAGGAGATGTCAGTCCGGGTGTTACATATACATTAAGTCCTGTTTGTACAGGAAATCCTGGTGTATATACAATTATACCATTGCTAAACACTTTTGCAAATGCTGGTAATTACACAATTACTCATACAAACGGTAAATTTTATATTAATCCAAAAGGGAATGGAGCAAAAAAATTAAGGGCATATCTGGATTGTGTAGAAGAAGTTATAAATCCTCCTTCTGCTTCCCATAGGTATGTTGCACATTTTTATTGCATCAATGATAATGCAACACCACTGTATATTCCTGTTGGAAATGATAATAAACTTACCTCTGCCGGTTCATTCGATAATGCTCTGCAACCGAATGTATTTACCCCTGGAAATACATATTTTAATATACCGTTTGATGGAATTTCATTAAAATGGGAGATCACGACATATGAGACAACTCATAAAACCTCAACATCTTCAAGTGCAAGTTCTAATTCAAACAAGTGTAATAATACGTTACCAAGGTATTCTGGTCCTGTGATTTCAGATCCAAAAGATATTAAAACGGCATCAGGAGTAACAGAAAAAGAAGAAATTGTTGTGGAGCAACTAATTCCCGGCGGGAATGTACATGTATATCCAAATCCGGCAAGGGATAAGGCTACCATTTATTTTGCCAATCAGGTTATCAATGAAAAAACATTAAAATTGGTTGATTCATACGGAAGATCATATCCTGTAAAAATAAACAGGATGCTGTCAAATGGATCAATCGAAATTGACCTTTCATACTTAGTAAAAGGAATATATTTTGTAAGGGTGGAAACGGAAATGGGTAACAAAGCCATTTCAATAATAAAAGAATAAAAA
>JANOPU010000340.1:0-24476 GCA_031422055.1 Ferruginibacter sp. | reverse complement strand
GTTATGGTGCCCACTTTCAGATCGATCTTTGCAAAATCATCGAATAAAATCTCAGCCTTTAGCTGTAAGCCATTAGCTGTAAGCCCTTCAGCCGGAGTTATACCGGTTGTTGTTTTATCTTCCATTTTTAATTTTTCACTTTTCGTTTTTAATTTTTCAATTTGTAGTGTTATTTCTGCATCTTCCAGTTTTCTAAACAACAATTCCGGGGGCCGTAATGAATAACCGATACTTAGCAATTTTGGTTTCCCCGCATTTTCCCAATCAAGTATTTTTTCCACCACTTTCATCATATTGATCAATTTCTTTGCTGTAAAGGGAAGAAAAGGGTTTATATAAACAGCAAGGTTTGCAGTTAATTGTAAACAAATATGCAGGCAATTATCAATTTTATGCTGGGCTTCTGTTGTCAGTTGCCCATTGTCGGTAGTTTGTTTTGCAACGATCCATGGTTCTTTTTCCTGCATGTATTTATTACCTTTCCTGGCAAGATCTATCACTTCACTTAAGCCATCTCTGAACTTATATCCTTCTATGGCAGTTTCAATTTTAGATTTTGTCAAAGCAATTTCTTCAAACATTTTTTTATCAACATCATCCATTAACGCTACATGCAAAGGAGGTACTTTCCCTTTACACAGTTTGTGCATTAAAACAAAAGTTCGGTTCACAAAATTGCCAAACACAGCAACCAATTCGCTATTCAAAGCATCCTGAAATCCTTTCCAGGTAAATTCACTGTCTTTTGTTTCTGGTGCAATGGCAGTTAGATAATAACGCAGTGCATCCACCATCATATCGCCTCCGTTTTCTTGTTTCACAAAGTCATTGATGTATTCTTCCATTTCTATACTCCAGCCACGGCTGGTGCTCATCTTATCGCCTTCCAGGTTCATGAATTCATTGCTTGGAACATTTTCAGGAAGAATATTTCCATGCAATTTCAACATTACCGGAAAAATAATACAATGAAAAACGATATTATCCTTTCCTATAAAATGGATCAATTTTGTATCGGCAGCATACCAATAGGGTTTCCAGTCTTTGTTATTGTCAAGCGCCCATTGTTTAGTTGCACTGATATATCCGATCGGTGCATCAAACCACACATACAATACTTTTCCCGGCGCACCGGGAACCGGAACTCCCCATTCAAGGTCTCTTGTTACAGCCCTGGGTTGCAAGCCCGCTTCGATCCATCCCTTACATTGCCCTACCACATTCGCTTTCCAATCTGCAGCATGATCTTCGAGTATCCATTTGCGTAGAAAATCTTCATGCCTGTTTAAAGGCAGGTACCAATGTGTAGTTAGTTTTTTAACAGGAGTATTTCCACTTAAAGTGCTGCGCGGATTGATCAATTGCTCCGGGCTTAATGAAGATCCACATTTTTCACACTGATCACCATATGCATTTTCATTGGCACACACGGGGCAAGTACCGATAATATAACGGTCAGCCAAAAATGTTTTTGCTTCCTCATCATAGTATTGTTCTGTTTCTTTTTTCTCCAGGTCGCCTTTGTCATTCAATGCAGTAAAAAATTCCTGTGCTGTTTCCTGATGTACCGGATCTGAAGTACGGTGATAGATATCAAATGAAATACCGAGATCTGCCATATTACTTTTCAGCATAGCGTGGTATTTATCTACAATTTCCCTTGGGGTAGTATTTTCCTTCATGGCCTGAATAGTGATTGCAGCGCCATGTTCATCACTTCCGCAAACATAAACAACGTCTTTTTTCTTTGCACGCAGGTAACGTACATATATATCTGCCGGCAAATAAGCACCTGCCAGGTGGCCAATGTGCTTAGGCCCGTTTGCATAGGGTAGAGCGGAAGTAATTAAATATCTTTTTGGTTCGTTCATGGCAATTTTTTGTAACCGGCTTTTTATCATTGCTCAGTTTCATTTGCTTCGCACAGAACATCCCGATTCTTTCATAACGCCTGAGCAGCACATATCTAAAGTTATTGCCACAGATTCACAGATTAAATCCATTAATGATTAATAGTAATCAGTGAATCTGTGGCAATAAACAATTACGGATGCAAAAATACCGTAAACCATGCCAATACCCAAAACCACTATCGGGAGGATTGTTATATGGATAAAATAAATCCTTAACTCATTCCATTTTCAACTTCGGCAATTGCTTTGACCGTTTTAACAACTGAATCAGGGGTTACAGATATACTATCTATACCTTGCTCAACCAGAAACTGTGCAAAGTCGGGGAAATCTGAAGGCCCCTGCCCGCAAATACCAACTTTTACATTCATTTTTTTAGCTGTTGTGATTAACATAGTGAGTAATCTTTTAACCGCCGGATTTCTTTCATCATATAAATGGGCAACCAATGATGAATCCCTGTCAAGTCCAAGCGTCAATTGTGTCAGATCATTTGAGCCGATGGAAAAGCCATCAATATGTTGAGCAAATTCTTCTGCCATGATAACATTGGAAGGAATTTCGGCCATTAAAAATAGTTCCAGTCCTTCTTTGCCTCTTTCCAATCCATATTCTTTCATTACAGCATGAACTTTAAGTAACTCTTCAACTGTTCTGCAAAAAGGGATCATAACCACCACATTTGTTAAACCCATTTCTTCTCTTACCCTTTTGATCGCTTTACATTCAAGACCGAATGCTTCTTTATATTTTTCAGAATAATACCTGCTGGCGCCTCTCCATCCGATCATTGGATTTTCTTCATGCGGTTCAAAATATTTTCCGCCCAATAAGTTATAATATTCGTTGCTTTTAAAATCGCTGAAACGAACGATCACTTTATTTGGATAAAAAGCCGCAGCAATTTTAGCAATACCATAGCTCAATCGCTGAATAAAAAAATCTTCTTCATTTTCAAATCCACGGATCATTTTTTTTATGGTGGCACTTAATTCAGCATCATTGAGTTCTTTGTGTTTCAACAAAGCCATCGGGTGAATTTGTATATAATTATTGATGATGAATTCTTCTCTGGCCAAACCAACACCTGCATTTGGCAAATGAGAAAATCTGAAAGCAAGATTTGGAGAAGCCACGTTTAACATGATGGGTGTTTTCACATGAGGCAGATCATTCAAATCTGTTTCAATTTTTTTATAAGGAATATTACCTTCATAAATAATACCTTCATCACCTTCACAACAGGATGCAGTAACTATTTGACCGGTATTTAATAATTCTGTAGCATTACCACAACCAACAATTGCAGGTACACCCAGTTCTCTTGCAACAATAGCGGCATGGCATGTTCTGCCTCCTTTATTGGTAATGATAGCGGAAGCTTTTTTCATGATCGGCTCCCAATCCGGATCGGTCATATCAGTAACCAGTACATCACCAGCCTGAAACTCATGGCCTTCAGTTACCCTTTTATCCAATGAAAACAGAATAGAAACTTTTCCTGACCCAATTTTATCTCCAACAGCAATTCCTTTAAACAAAGTTTTACGGGGCGAACTTTCATCCATTACATATTCTGTAATTTTTGAAAAATCCTTTTGAGAATGTATCGTTTCCGGCCTTGCCTGTACAATGAACAATTCTTTCGTTAATCCGTCAACTGCCCACTCCACATCCATCGGGCACCAATGTCCTTTTAATTTGCTGTAATACTCTTCAATCTTTGTTACCCATTGGGCAAGTTGAATGATCCGTTCATCTTTTAAACAATATCGGTCTTGCAAAGGTTTTTCAACATGTATGATCTGCACCCGTTCATCCGGGTTATCGCCATAAACCATCATCTTATCTTTTTTACCCAGTTTTTTTTCGATGATGCTGCTGAATCCTTTTTGTAAAGTGGGTTTAAAGACAATATATTCATCGGGTGAAACCGAACCCTGCACGATCATTTCACCTAAACCAAAAGATGCATTGATAACAACTACATCTTTAAAACCGCTTTCAGTATCCAAAGAAAATGCAACACCCGATGCGCCCAGGTCACTTCGTACCATTTTTTGAATACAAACAGACAGGCCGATACTGAAATGATCATAACCAAAACTCTGTCGGTAGCTGATGGCACGGTCTGTAAAAATTGAAGCAAAACAATTTCTTACCGCATTCATTAATGGGGCCGGGCCACGAACATTGAGGTAAGTCTCCTGCTGCCCGGCAAAGGATGCATCCGGTAGATCTTCTGCTGTGGCCGATGAACGAACAGCAACATCCGTTATATCCTGGTCGTACAACTTACTCAGTTCCGTATATTTTTCAATAATGGCATCACTGAGATCTCGGGGGAATTTTGCATTCTTTAAAAGCTGCCTTGCCTGCAACCCGCCACGGCGTAAGGATTCAATATCATCGAGTTTGATATTGTTGATGATATTGTGTATTGCTTCATCCAAATTATTATACCGGATAAATTCACGGTATGCAGCTACGGTAACAACAAATCCACCCGGGATCTGTATGCCAAGCTGATTAAGGTTTTGGAGCATTTCACCCAACGAGGCGTTTTTGCCTCCAACCTGTTCAATGTCATTCATGCCAACTTTGTGCAAGTCGGCTATGTAAATAGAATTATCCATAATCTGGAGTTAAGCAGTTATACAATCGTTACACTAATGTATAGCATTTTATTAAAAAATAATATAAATTAAACTAAAAATGAAACAATTACAAAATGTAGTGATAATAAAACTTAAAAATGCTGTCACTTAAAAAGCACCAGCATAGTTTTCTTGCGTTTTTATGATTTTATAGAATGAATTCAAAGAATTAACTTTATTGAATATAATTTTTAATAAATCATCTGGGTTTAAAATAAAATTCTTTTGAAAAGAAATAACTTATTTTATATTATCATTTTTCTTAATTGTTTGAATACATTCCTGTCATACGGTCAATTGAATGTTAATGGCGGCAGTTTTATCATTCAATCAGGCGCTTCAGTTATTTTACAAGGTCATTTGTCAAGTTCTAAAAATGTTGGCGGATCTGGTAAAATCACTTTGAATGGAACAGCTAGCCAGAATATGAACATCAATGGATTTACAATTACAAATCTGGAAATTAATAATGCACAAAATATTGTGTTGACTTCAAATGGAAGAATACAAAATTCATTAATCTTTGTGAATGGAAAAATAATTGCCGGAAATTATAATGTAACCCTTTCAGATGGAGCAACAACGAGTGGTATGGGTGTTGGTAAATTCATTGAAACAAATAATGGAGGCCAGGTGTTTAAAGAGTTAACAGGCAATGTTAATTCTCTTGAAATTCCGGTTGGGATTTCAACAACGTACCGCCCTGTTTTCATAACAACACTTACCGCTACTTTTAGTGGGGCCAAAGTAGGAATAAAAGCTAGTGCAGTACCACATCCAAATAAGCCTTCCGGCACAATTGATTATCTGAATGCTTATTGGCCAGTTACCAGAACAGGAATAACAGGAACATTACATGCAATTGGCCAATATGCTGAACCAGCTGATATTATCGGTACAGAAACTAATTTAAGAGGGTTTTTTTATGACGGTATTCAATGGAATACTTTAAGTGGAACCAATAATTCATTGCTAAACCGTGTAGGCGCTCCTGTTACAGGTACCGGTGGATCTATTTATGGTATGGGTACAGCCCACAATGTTTTGCTTAACTTAAAATTATACCTGCAAGGTTATTATGACAATGGCGGATTTATGAAATCTGTTTTGATGAATCAGGGTGTAAGCGCACTATCAAACGAAACAGATACTATTGTTGTGGAATTACATGATCCTTCAACATTTGCTATGATCAACAGTAAAAAAGTAGTTTTGAAAACTAACGGAACAGTATCCGCATATCTTACAGAAACTCCGGCATTATACTATATTGCGATCAGGCACAGGAACTCACTTCAGACCTGGAGTGCATCACCGGTAGCAATTAATGCAGCATCTCCCTTATATAACTTTTCATTGTCTGCAAATAAAGCCATGAATAATAACCAGATAATGATTGAACCGGGTTTGTATGCATTCTATACCGGAGACCTGAATCAGGATGATTTCATTGATGGAAATGATTATCCTTCCTTTGATAGTGATGCTTTTAATGGGGTTGCATTTGTTTATATGGCAACAGATATGAATGGCGACGGATTTGTAGATGGTAATGACTTCCCGCTATTTGATCAGAATAGTTTTAACGGAATTAATTCAGCACATCCATAATCTGCAGGATATTTTTAAAACTACTTCGATAAATAATTCTTCCAAAAGCACGAAGGCGCATTAATATATATTTTTTGTTAATAAAGAAGGACAGGCATTCTGCTGATTGCTTTTCTTTAACTTTAAGATATGGACCGTAAAAATTTTATCAACAGCCTGTTACCACTTGGTTTATCAGTAAATGGTTTTGCACAATTATTCGGTGATAAAATAGATTTTATATCATCAGATGAAACCTCCATAAAGGTTCCGCCTTATCTTAAAAAGGGAGATTCAATAGGTATTACCTGCCCTGCAGGATACATAAGCAATGAAGAAATTATACCTGCGGTCAGTAAAATGAAAGAATGGGGTTATCAAATAAAAGTTGGAGATGTAGTTGGGAAAAAAAATTTCAGCCAGGAAGGTACTGATGAAGAGCGTTTGGCTGATTTTCAACAAATGTTAGATGACAAAAATATTAAAGCTATTATGAGTGCAAGAGGTGGTTATGGGATTGTAAGGATCATCGATAAAATAAATTTTAGTAAATATGTATTAAACCCAAAATGGATCATTGGCTTCAGTGATATAACGGTATTGCATAGCCATATCAACAGACATTATAACATTGCAACGATCCATTCAAAAATGTGTAACAGTTTTCCTTCCGACTGGAACCTGGCGGAGCAGGTACAAAAAGATTCTATTGATTCTATTAACAATTGCCTTTCAGGAAAAATAATAGAACAAACCGCGGTACCAAATAAAAATAATAAGCCAGGGATTGCAAAAGGTCAATTGGTTGGAGGAAATCTAAAGACCCTGGAAACTTTAGCAGGCAGCAACAGTGATCTCATTACGAAAAATAAGATATTGTTTGTTGAAGATACCGGCGAATACCTCTATAGCATAGACCGTATGTTTTGGAACCTCAAGAGAAGCGGTAAACTTTCGCAATTAAATGGATTGATCATTGGTGGTTTTAAAATAAAACCTGATGATCCGGGCGAGGAATTTGGTAAAACCCTGGAAGAAATTGTTCTGGAAAAAGTAAAAGAATTCAGTTACCCTGTTTGTTTTGATTTTCCTGTGGGGCATCAGAAAAATAATGTTGCATTGAAATGCGGCATGATTTACAACTTACAGGTCAAAGAAACCAATGTTACACTTAAAGAAATATAGTTAATTCCATTATCATTCGGGCACTTAACCCCTCTTCTTTGGAGAGGGGTTGGGGTGAGGTCAAATTATTCCATATTTTTACTTTCCTCAAAAATAATAAATGAAATGAAAAAATATATTTCCACCTTAATACTAATTGTAACAAGTTATTTATCTATTGCGCAGCAAAAAATGTTAAGTATGGAAGATGCAATGGTAAATGCAAGAACGACTCTGGCCCCGGAAAACCTCCGTCAGCTTCAATTTATCAAGGGCACGAATGATTATGTATATCTTAAAAAAACAGATGGAGTTGATTCATGGGTAAAAAGTGATTTTAAAAGCAATACCGAGTCAACCTATTTAACACTGGGGCAATTTAACCAAAGACTTCGCTCTGCCGGAATTGATACACTCGCCACATTGCCTCCCATGCAAGTCAGTAATGATAAATGGGTTGTTACCATTAAAGGGCAGAAATATGCTTTCAATACTACAGATGCTTCTTATAAATTATTATTGGATAAAAATATTTCTTCTAAAGAGCATGTAGAGGAAAGCATTGATGGATACATTGCATACGTTGAGAATAAAAATTTATATGTATCTAAAAATGGCGAAACAAAACAGGTTACTACAGATGGTAGTAAAGATATTGTGTATGCAGCATCTGTTCATCGCGATGAATTTGGAATAAACAAAGGAACTTTCTGGAGTACCAGTGGCCGCCAACTTGCCTTTTACCGCATGGATCAAAGTATGGTAAGTGATTACCCCATTATTGACTGGGCGCAATATCCTGCAAAAAATGAAAATATTAAATATCCAATGGCGGGTGGTAAAAGCCACCAGGTTACTCTAGGTATTTTTAATGCAGTTACAAAAAATACAACCTGGGTAAAAACTGGCGAGCCTGCAGAACAATATCTTACCAATATTGCCTGGAGTCCGGATGATAAATATTTATTTATTGCTATTGTAAACCGGGAACAAAATCATATGTGGTTAAATCAATACGATGCGGCAACAGGCGATTTCATAAAAACATTATTTGAAGAAACAGATACCAAATATGTAGAACCATTGGTTACCATGTTATTTGTAAAAAATAAGCCAGGGCAGTTTATCTGGCAAAGTAAAAAAGACGGATGGAATCATCTTTATTTATACAATTTAAACGGAACGTTGATAAAGCAATTAACCAAAGGCCCATGGGAAGTATTGGATGTAAAAGGGTTTGATACAAATGGGTCCAATTTGTTCTATATTTCCACAGAAGAGTCACCCGTTACCAAAAATCTCTACCAACTTAATCTTGAAAAAGGAATTACAAAAAGGGTAACAACAGGATATTATGTTCACAATACAAGTATAAGTTCATCTGGAGATTTTGTTATTGATAATTTCAGTGGTCCTCAAAACCCCAGAACGATTCAATTAATTGAAACGAAAACGGGTAAGACAAAGTATTTATTGCAGTCTGCAAATCCTTTGTCAAGTTATGTTGTTGGACAGCTAAGCATCTTCACTATAAAGAATAATGAGGGAACGGACCTTTATTGCCGCATGTTTAAGCCAGCGAATTTCGATAGCACAAAAAAATATCCGGTTATTGTTTACTGGTATGGAGGACCGAAAGCACAAATGGTCTTGAATAGCTGGAATGGCGGAGCAGGCGATTACTGGTTCCAGTATATGGCAGAAAGGGGGCACGTAGTTTTTACTTTGGATACCAGGGGAAGCAGTAACCGTGGAAGGGCATTTGAACAATCTATTTTTCGTTATGCAGGTAAAATGCAGATGGATGATATGATGGCAGGCGTAAATTATTTGAATGATCTTTCTTACACAGATAAAAATAATATGGGCCTTTTTGGCTGGAGTTATGGTGGATTCATGACAACGAATTTCATGTTGAATCATCCGGGTATTTTTAAAGCTGCAGTAGCCGGAGGCCCGGTAATGGATTGGAAATATTATGAGATCATGTATGGTGAAAGATATATGGACACACCACAGGAAAATCCGGATGGATATGAAGAGACAAACCTAATAAAGCAAGCAGGAAAATTAAAAGGGAAACTTTTATTGATCCATGGATTGCAGGATCCGGTTGTAGTACAGCAACATTCTGTAAATTTTGTAAAGGCTGCCGTTGATAAAGGAGTACCCGTTGATTATATGATTTATCCCGGGCATGAACACAATGTATTAGGAAAGGACAGGGCTCATTTATACCAGAAGCTAACAGATTATTTTATGCAAAATTTAAAATAGCAATTATTTTTAGTTTCAAATTAGTTTTTTATTGCAAACGAAGTGAAGCAATCTTAATTATCATCAAGATCCGGTTAGATTGCTTCGTTCCTCACAAAGACGAGTATTTTTAAATCGAGATACTCTAAAAAATAATGAATGGGTGAAGCAGAACTAAATAAAAAAGAGCAGACCATTTCCATTTATTCAGATCTTATTTTTTATGGAAACGCTGCAAATGAAGAACTTGCAAAACAAATCGCATTGGATGTAGCATCACATTGGAATGAGCCTGCAGCGTCTATCAGGGTTAATCATGAATGGTATTCCGTTAGATTTATTATTAGCGGGTCATTTGCTCCCGGACTTACTGATATTGTAGTGTATGAAAATGTTGATCCGCGTAAAAATTATTTCAGGATAGAAGAATTTGCCCATGGTAATATTTCTTTTGTAGATGGCATTAACAGTAACACCGGATATTTTAAATTAGAAAATCTGTTGAATAATTCTTCCACGGCTGCTCATGAATTCGGTCATACATTGGGGTTGGATCATCCGGAAAATATTGATATCAGAGGTCAGGGAACACCGGGGATCATGTATCCGCGAGGTACCATTGTTGATCCTCATTTTCAATACAACCCTTTAATAGCACCGGGTTTGAAAGGTGGAACCATGGACCCGTTTCACAGGAAAGTATTATTAACTGACATCAAAGACCTTCAGCTTCAGGAATTGAATTTTGATGAAAATGGCCGGGCTATACAGGGAGGATTTACTTCAGTTTGGCATGATGCCCAACATCCTTAAATTACTTTTCTTACCGTATTGGCAGGCCTTTATCATTTTTATCATTCAACACATAAATAAAAACATTTATCTTGGCACTATAAATTGAAATTATTACACGATGGAGATATTAACTGTAGAGAATCTTTCAAAAAATTATGGAGCCATAAAAGCATTGAAGAATGTTAGTTTTTCGGTTTCAAAAGGATCGGTATTTGGTATCCTTGGCCCAAACGGAAGCGGTAAAACTACCTTGCTTGGAATTGTTATGGATGTATTGAAAGCTACCGGCGGCGGATATAAGATATTTGGGGATACCGGAACAAATATCCAGCGTAAAAAGATTGGCACACTATTGGAAACACCTAATTTCTACCATTATTTGACCGCAGTACAAAACTTAAGAATAGCCGCATCCATTAAAGAACGGGGGTATGATGATATTGAAAGGGTGTTGGAAATCGTGAATCTTTCGGCACGTAAAAATTCAAATTTCAATACGTATAGCCTTGGTATGAAACAAAGACTTGCAATCGGTTCTGCATTGCTGGGCAATCCGGATGTACTTGTATTTGATGAGCCAACCAACGGTCTTGATCCTGTTGGTATTGCTGAGATCAGGGAATTGATAAAAAAATTATCTCAACAGGGAAAAACGATCATAATGGCAAGTCATCTTCTTGATGAGGTGGAAAAAGTATGTACACATGTTGCTATTTTGAAACAAGGAAACCTTATCACATACGGTGATGTAAATGAAATATTAATAAATGAAGACCTGGTTGAAGTTATTTCATCAGATTTACATCAGTTAAAAAATATTTTATCACAAATGAAAGGATATACCAAGGTAGATAGTACTGATAAAGAAGTAAAATTGTATTTCCCTTCAGGTACAGCTGACCTTGCTGCTGTGAATCAATTTTGTTTTAATAATGGAATTGTATTATCACATTTGCAGTTAAAAAAGAAAAGCCTCGAGACCAAATTCCTTGAACTTACCAATTGATCAAATAAAAATATTTTCAGAAAATAAAATCAGGTGATGCAAAAATTATTAAAGACGGAATGGCTTAAACTAAAAAACTACAATGCTTTTATTGTACTGAGCAGTTTTTTTGCATTGGGCGTTTTTACTACCAATTATATTGTATTCAGTGTTAATAAAAATATCATTGGAAAAATAAATACGGGGGGGTTGGTTTCTAGTTTCAGCCCATATAATTTTGATATGACCTGGCAAACCACCAGTTATGCAACCGGTTGGTTATTAATGTTGCCTGCTTTGCTGCTCATCATTTTGGTTACCAATGAATTTACATACCGTACCAACCGGCAAAATGTTATTGATGGATGGAGCAGGCAGGAATTTATCAGTGTAAAAATAGCGTTGGCAATCATTGCAGCACTTATTACAACATTACTGGTGATCATTACTGCATTGCTTTTTGGATTATTTTCCGGATCCGCATTCTCATTAAATGGTTTTTCTCATGTTGGCTATTTTCTGTTGAAAGCATTATCATACAACTTACTGGCAATATTAATTTCGGTATGGGTAAGAAGAACCGGATTTGCAATCGGCCTGTATTTTATTTATCTGGGCGCTGAAAATATCATATCTCAATTACTGGATGTTTGGAGTTTGAAATTAAGGGCCGATAACGGAATTGATCTGGGTAGTATGGGAGACTATTTACCCATGAATGCTTCTGATGGTTTATTAACTTTCCCAGATAATCCCATAAAATCTTTTGCTAAAGCAAATCTTCCTACAGATTACACCTGGCTTGTAATTATTTTAGCAATATGCTATGTGGTTTTGTTTTATATCCTCAGCAGGAGAAGTGTCATTAAATCTGATCTATGATCTCTTTTCTGTTAATTCCCGGATAGCTGATTCAATAGTTGGATACAGGAAAGTGAAACCGGCTTCTTTTACTTTGTGATTGCTTACGGTTGTACTTTTCAACACTTCAATACTGCTTTCACCAAGCACTAATTTTAAAACAAACCCGGGAACATTTACAGGAATAAAAAAACTTCCTCTTAATGCACGTGCAAGCGTAAGGGTGAGATCTTTATTGTTTACAGGTGATGTTGACACTGCATTGTAAGGCCCATTCATGGATTTGTTTTCCATGGCATAAATAAAAAGGCGGCAAAGGTCATTGATATGTATCCAGCTTATCATTTGTTTACCGCTTCCCAAAACAGCAGCTATTCCAAATTGAATCGGTTTTTTAAATTCTCTCAAAGCCCCTCCTTCATTGCTTAATACAATGCCTGTCCTTAATTTGCAAATACGGATATTCATAGATGAAGGGGGATGTATACTTTGTTCCCACTCAAAACAGGTTTCTCCTAAAAAATCATCCGCATGTTGATCTGTTTCAACAAAATGTTTCCCTTTTTCTTTATCCGCACCATACCAACCAATAGCTGAGGAACTGACAATTACCTTTACCTGATTGGAGTGTTGTTTTAAGGTATCTACAAGCAGGCGGCTGCTTTTCGTCCTGCTTTCCAGAATCAATTTTTTATAGTTAGTTGTCCACCTTTTTTCTACCACACCAGCACCGGCAAGGTGAATAATGGCATCCGCCATCTGAATGGCATTTATATCGATCGTTTGTTTATCAATATCCCATTCAGCGTAATGAATGTTTTTACTTTCTTGTTTTCCTTTTACAGATCTGGTAAGTATGATGATATGATACCCTTTTTCAATTAAAAGGTCGGTTAGTGATTTTCCAACTAATCCGGTACCGCCTGTTATTAAAACTGTCTTCATTCATCAAATTTAGTTATTAAACAAATGCAGCAAAAGATTGTTAATTATAGTCTGTCGGGTATGGTTAAGTATATTTGTATGTTGTAATTTTAAAAAAAAACAAAGTTTTCATGAAACTGGTCAATATTTTCATTTTATTCTTTATTATCCCGCTTACAAATGCTGCGCAGGAGATCACTTACTCTGAGTATAACAATGAAGACGACAAGAATATCAATTTTGAAATTATCGGAAAAATGAATGATTCATATATTATTTATAAAAACATCCGATGGAAGCATATGCTGGCAATTTATGATAATGATATGAAATTCAAAAAAAGTATTCGCCTTAAATTTGTTCCTGATAAAACGTTTAATATTGATTTTATTCCATATCCCGATCATTTTTATATCATTTATCAGTATCAAAAAAATAATACCATTTATTGTAAAGCAGTAAAGATGGATGCAGAGGGAAATAAGATAACAGAGCCTGTTGTAATTGATACAACACAGATAAGCCTTCTTGCCGAAAATAAAATTTACAGCACTGTTTACAGCCAGGACAAGAAAAGGATCTTAATTTATAAGATGCCGATAAAGAATCAGAAAATTACATTAGCATCTAAACTTTTTGATGCTGAATTGAATTTACTGGATAGTACAAGAATTGTGGATGAGTATGACAGTCGATTGCATATTTATGGCGATTTCAATCTTGATAATGATGGGAATTTATTTTATGTTAAACAAACCCGGGGTAATTTAATGGCCAACATAGAATCGCTGGATATCATTTTCAAAAGTCAGGGCAAAAATATTTTCAAAACACTTAGTATAAATTTGAAGAATAATTATATAGATGAACCTTTTATTAAAATTGACAATATCAACAAGCGGGTTATTCTAAATGCTTTTTTTTATGCAGGGCGAACCACAAATATCAAAGGGTTGTTTTCAACAATAATTGATGCAGTTAAATTGGATACGATCATATCTGTGTTTAATGAATTTCCGGATTCTATCAGAAGCAAAGTAAATTCCGATGGTCAATTTAGAGCCGCATTTGACAATTTTTTTATTCGTCAGGCAATTGTAAAAAAAGATGGAGGGTTTATTCTTACAACAGAAGATTATTTTTCACAAACCCGCTCTAATCCAAATAATAACTGGAACCGTTCAAATTATCTTTACAATTCATATTATAATCCTTCTGATGATTTTTATATGGCAAATTCTCCCTTTAATTATTACAGGCCTTCAAGCGGTTTTAATAACTGGTTAGATGTACGTTTTTATTACGATTATATTCTTGTTATCAGTATTGACAGTAAACTTAACATTGAATGGAATACGATTATTCCTAAAAATCAAACAGATGATGAAAATGATAATTTTCTTTCTTTCTCTACTTTGAATGTTGGTGCTGAAATACATTTTTTTTATAATGAAGGTATTCGCAGGCAGATCATCAGTAATCAGAGTATTTTCCCAAATGGAGAGTTGAAAAGATACCCAACAGTTAAAAGCAGGGAGGCAGGTTACGAATTTATGCCACGATTTGCAAAACAGGTTGGTTATCGCGAAGTGATAATTCCTTGTGTTTACCGCTCAAATATTGCTTTTGCTAAAGTGATTTTTTAAAGTAATTATAAATGCTCAAATTTGTATTGCAAATTACTTTTTAAAAACGCAACTAACTCTTGTGACAGGCATATTTAAAGCCAATAATCAATATAATAGTTTTTTACTACTGCTATATGGTCTGCTGTTAAAAATGCCAATGTTCATTCATCCACATGTTCCTCAACCTCAACAACTGGATGGATTTATGTACAAAGCATTACTACAATGGCTCAAACCGTTTGCTGCTAACTATTCTGTTACCTATAGTGTAATTGCATTTATCTTTTTGTTTATTCAGGCATTAGCCCTTAATAATATTGTAAATTCTCAAAGGCTTATGCAAAAGCCGAATTACCTGACCGGAATGTGTTATATTCTTTTTACTTCACTATTTTCAGATTGGTATCATTTATCATCACCTTTAATAATAAATACATTATTAATATTGATTTTATCTAAACTCTGCAATTTACATAGTAATAACAGTCCAAAATCCTCCTTGTTCAATATTGGAATCATTACCGGCGTTGCTACTTTTTTTTATTTTCCTTCCATTGCATTTGCTTTATTGATCATTGTAGGGCTGGGAATAACAAGGCCTTTTAGATTGCCCGAATGGTTAATGGCTCTTCTGGGTATCGTTACACCATATTATTTTTTAGCTGCCACTGTTTTTTTTACAGACAGTTGGCGTGGGTATCATTTTCCCGGCTTTGCAGTAACTGTACCTAAATTTATTCAGTCAACATTGGCATATACAGCTGTATTTATTGTATTATTCACCACATTGGTTGGCATTTACTTTATACAACTTAATATGCGAAAACAATTATTACAGGCCCGAAAAAGCTGGAATCTTATTTTTTTGTATTTGATTGTAGCCGTATTTGTGCCATTTTTAAATGCTTCGCAAAGTTTTGATTACTGGATATTAACCGCAGTACCTATTGCAACATTATCAGGAGCAGCTTTTTTATACCCTGAAAAAAAATGGTTCCCGGTATGTATTCACTGGAGTTTGGTATTGATTTCTGTTTTGATAGGATATTTTTAGTATGAATTGAATCCAGTCTATTGTACTTTTGTTCTTTTAACAATGTAAAATCAGAAAAATGAAATTTGGTGTGGTTGTATTTCCGGGTTCAAATTGCGACAGGGATATGAAAGATGCCCTTCAAGATGACCTGCAACAAGAAGTTATAACATTGTGGCATAAAGATAAAGACATCAGTATGTTTAGTACACAGGATTGTATAGTGTTACCTGGAGGGTTTAGTTATGGAGATTATTTGAGGTGTGGTGCCATTGCCCGTTTTAGCCCGATGATGCAAAGCGTTATCGCATTTGCCGCTAAAGGCGGTAAAGTTCTGGGTGTATGCAATGGTTTCCAGATATTATGCGAAAGTGGTTTACTACCTGGTGTTTTGCTTCGCAATACACAACAACAATTTGTTTGCAAAAACGTTTTTATTCAGCATAAGGATGCTCCGGTAACACAAGCTTTAAAAATCCCGATAGCACATGGAGAAGGTCGCTATTTCGTCGGCAAGGCTGAAATGGAATTGCTTCATAAGAATCAACAGATCGTTTACAGGTATTGCAGCCCTGCAGGTGCGATTGATGAAGCAAGTAATCCAAATGGAACACTGGAAAACATTGCGGGTATTTGTAATGAAATGGGAAATGTAACGGGCATGATGCCACATCCTGAAAGAGGCTGTAGTACCGCTTTGAATAATACCGATGGCAGGGTTGTATTTAAAACTATATTAGACTTAAGCTAAACTTAATATTATTAACATACTTTAACAGGTTTTCGGCATTAACTAGAATATTTTTGTAAGAATATTAAAATGTAAGATTAAAAAATGAAAGAAAAAACTATCACATTTATTTCAATGTTGCTATTCATTACTTTAGCTGCAAATGCTCAAATTGAAAATCCCGTTAAATGGTCATATTCAGCAAAAAAACTCGCTGATAAATCATACGAATTGCATATTGCTGCAAATATCGACCAGAACTGGCACATTTATGCTCAGGATGCAGGTGAAGGTCCTGAACCAACCAGCTTCACTTTTACTCCTAATCCTTTGGTAAAACTTGAAGGGAAAGTGAAAGAATCAGGAAAACTGGAGAAAACATATGATCCTAATTTTAAGTCGGTTCTTAAATATTATAGCTCCGGGGTTGATTTTATTCAGAAAGTAAAACTGAAATCAAATGCTACTACTGTGGTTAATGGTACCGTAACTTTTATGGTATGTAACGATAATAAATGCCTTCCTCCAAAAGAAGTTCCATTTTCTATTAAAGTATATAGCAAATAATTTGAATTATTTTTTCTGTTTTATTCATTCGGATCTTTATTAAGTTATTGCTATGCCAGGATTAAAATGTCTTTTACTTTTCTTTTCAACACTTTTTATTAACGGATTTTTACTTGCACAAGACAGTTCGTTTGTTTCCTGGCAATTTGAAACAAATAAATTAGAGAATGATAAATACGAAGTTAGACTGAAAGGTACTATAAAGCCAGACTGGCATTTATATTCCACTATAAAAGAAACCGAAGGATTAACAGGGGTACTAATTGATTATAATGATTCTTCCGTTATAATAAAAAATTCAAAGTTTGTTTCAAATGATATAGAGATCAAGGATCCTGTTTTTGAAAACAAGCGCATACAGGTATCTAAAGACAGCATCATCATTATCCAAGAAATTAATTTTGTTGGCCAGCCGTCACCGGCACTAAATTTGGTGTTGAATTATTATATTGGTTATCAGGAAAATTTTATTCCTGAAGAAAAAAAAATAAAAATAGTTCTTGATAAAAATGCCTCTTTACAAACAAGTAACCGGATATTTATTCCTTCTCTTAATGTAAAAAAACCAATAACTGAATGCGGAGCTTCTGATTCTCCGTTTACAAGTTCCGGGAGTTTGCTTAATTTGTTTTTACTTGGATTTCTGGGCGGGCTGATCGCACTGTTAACCCCATGTGTTTTTCCTATGATACCCCTGACCGTATCTTTTTTTACCAAAAGAGGCGTAACCAAAAAATCCGGAGTGACGAATGCTTTTTTATATGGTTTTTTTATTTTTATCATTTATATATTATTGAGTCTGCCTTTTCATTTTTTAGATAAATTAAATCCTGAAATTTTAAATAATATTTCAACCAATATCTACCTGAATGTTTTTTTCTTTATCATCTTCATCTTTTTTGCCTTTTCTTTTTTCGGGTATTATGAAATCTCATTGCCTTCCGGTTTATCAAGTAAAGCCGATAGTAAAGCAGGAGCAGGGAATATTTTGGGAATATTTTTTATGGCACTTACCCTTGCATTGGTTTCCTTTTCCTGCACAGGCCCTATTTTGGGGTCATTGCTGGCAGGATCACTCACCGGTGATGGTGGCGCCATGCAATTAACATCAGGGATGGCTGGATTTGGATTAGCATTGGCATTGCCTTTTGCCTTATTTGCGCTTTTTCCTAACTGGTTGAGCAGTTTGCCTAAATCTGGCGGATGGCTTAATACCGTAAAAGTTGTATTGGGTTTTTTTGAACTTGGATTGGCATTTAAGTTTTTATCAAATGCTGATCTGGTAGCACATTGGGGAATTTTAAAAAGAGAAATATTTATAGCAATATGGATTATAACAGGAATTGGATTAACCTTTTATTTATTGGGATTAATAAAGTTCAAACACGATTCAGTCATTAAAAAATTAGGAAAAATCAGGATCTTCTTTGCTATCATTGCCGGCATCCTTACTATATATTTATTACCGGGTGTAACGAATACGAAATGGGCAAATCTTACTTTGATCAGTGGTTTTCCTCCTCCTTTATATTATAGTATTTATGAAAAAGAATCTGATTGTGTATTGGATTTGAATTGTAGCAGGGATTATGAGGAAGGTTTGAAAATGGCCAGAGAACAAAACAAACCTGTTTTGATCGACTTTACCGGTTATGCTTGTGTGAATTGCAGACGAATGGAAGAAAAAGTCTGGAGTAAACCAGATGTGTATAAACTAATGAAAGAAAGATTTATTGTTATATCACTTTATGTTGATGATAAGAAAAAATTACCAGCAGCATCCCAATTTGAGTATACAACAAAAGATGGGGTGAAAAAAGAAATCAATACAGTTGGAGATAAATGGGCAACATTTGAAACAGAGAATTTTGCCAATAATGCCCAGCCATTGTATGCAATATTAAATAACAATGAAGAATTGTTAACTCATCCGGTTGGTTACATTCCTTCTTCAGAAGAATACCTTCAGTGGCTTCAATGCGGAGTTGATGCTTTTGAGAAGAAATAATTTCCAGAAACACAACTTGCTTTAATTAATGCAAAAATCGAACAAAGAATTTCGAATATCGAAGTGTAAAACTACGATCATTATTCAATATTCCCCGTCCGTCACGGTCAGCCGGGCGGGCTTGTTCCTTGCCTGCCTGCCGGCAAAGGCAGGTTCAATATTCGAAACCCTGCTCGATATTCTGCTTTAGTAAATAAAAAACCTCCCGTTTTACCGGAAGGTTCTTTATTCAAATAATCATAATAACCTAATTCTTATACCGAATATAAACAGTATTTATTCCAAGGCAACTTTAGGTCGGTTTAATACCATTTAAGATTTCCACATAGTCTTTTGGACTACTTAGTAAATCAAGATGGTATTATAATGCGATCTGTTTTTCAGTCATCATTTTACGCAGGTTTATCAGCCCATAACGCATTCTTCCTAAAGCTGTATTGATGCTGCATTTTGTTAAAGCAGAGATCTCTTTAAAGCTCAGATCTGCATAATGACGAAGTATGATCACTTCACGCTGATCTTCGGGAAGCATATCAATCATTTTCCTAACCCTGTCATGGCTTTGATCTGCCATCATTCGTTGGTCTGCGCCTGGTTCAAAGAAATTCAATACTTCAAAAATATCCCGGTCGTCACTTGTTTTAATACTTGGACTACGCTTTACTTTTCTAAAATGGTCAACACAAAGGTTGTGTGCGATACGCATTGCCCATGGAAGAAATTTTCCTTCATCTGTATAACGACCACCTCTCAGTGTATCGATGATACGGATAAATACATCCTGGAAAATATCTTCAGCAAGATATTTGTCTTTTACCAGTAAATAGATCGAAGTAAAAATCTTGTCTTTGTAACGTGTTACTAAAGTTGCAAGAGCATTTGAATCTCCGTCCATATACAAATGAACGAGTTGTTGGTCGGTAAGGTTGTTAAGGCATTTCATAACTTCTACAGTTTTTTGGTTTAGGACTTTTGTTAAGTTTTACCAATAAGAGAGAAAAATTGCGTAGAAGTCTTTATGATAGGCATCTGACGGTTTATCACTTTATTGGATATTGGAACTGTGAAAGTATAGACAAAAAATAAACAACCAAATCTTTTTTAAAGTTTTTTTTGTTTTTTCTGAAAGTAAAGTACTTCTTCTCGAAATTATTCGTGCTACTACTTCGTGTTTTTACGAAAACTTTCACATTTGATAGTAATAACACGATATTCGGGTATTTTTGCAGTATAATCATGGAAGCAAAAATTAAAAAGAAAACACGAAAAGCTGAAGCAATTCACTACGGATCTAACATATTTATAAAAGGAGCAAGGGTTCACAATTTAAAAGATGTAACGGTAACTATTCCACGTAATAAACTGATCGTGGTAACTGGTGTTTCCGGTTCAGGAAAGTCATCTCTTACTATTGATACATTATTTGCTGAAGGCCAACGTCGTTATGCTGAAAGCCTGAGTGCATATGCCCGCCAGTTCATGCAGCGTATGAATAAACCGGATGTTGATTATATCAAAGGACTTTGCCCGGCCATTGCCATTGAACAAAAAGTTATTACCCGTACACCGCGAAGTACAGTTGGCAGTATGACTGAAATTTATGATTATCTCCGCTTGTTGTATGCAAGAGCAGGTAAGACCATTTCACCGGTTAGTGGCAATGAAGTGAAAAAAGATGATGTTTCAGATGTAATAAAAGCGATCCATAATCTAAAAGAAGGAGATAAGATATTGATCCTGGTTCCATTTGAACAACACCGCAACCGGGATATTAAAGAAGAGCTGAATATTTTATTACAAAAAGGATTTTCACGTTTATATAATAACGGTGAAATTATCCGGATAGATGATATGCTCGAGATTAAAGATACAGCAGCATTTATACAATCAGTCGGTGACACAAAAAAAGCGGAGTCATTTATTTTAATAGATCGGTTGATTAAAAAAGAATTTGATGAAGATGATATTCATCGTATTTCAGATTCTGTTAACACGGCATTTTATGAGGGCGAGGGTATGATGATGCTGGAAGTAAACGAAAAAAAAAATTACACATTCAATAACAAGTTTGAAATGGATGGTATCCAGTTCGAAGAACCGGTACCCAATCTTTTTTCTTTTAATAATCCTTTTGGTGCTTGTCCTGCCTGTGAGGGATTTTCTCAGATACTTGGGTTAGACCCTGATCTGATAATGCCTGATAAACGATTGAGCTTATACGAAGGTGCTGTGGCTCCCTGGAAGGGAGAAAAATTAGGATTGTGGAAAGAAGCTTTTATTAAAGCCGCAAAGAAATTTGATTTCCCCGTGCATAAACCGATTATGGATCTTACATCGGGACAACTGGAAATATTGTGGAAAGGAAATGAACATGTAAATGGTATCGATGATTTTTTTAAAGAAGTAGAACAGAACTTATACAAAGTACAGTATCGGGTTTTGTTAAGCAGGTATCGTGGAAGAACATTGTGCACAGAATGTAAAGGCTACCGGTTACGCAAAGAAGCATTGTATGTAAAAGTCGGGTCAAAACATATTGGTGAACTTTGTGAAATGCCGGTAAAAGACCTTCAGCGTTGGTTTGACAAATTGCTGTTGAGCCAATATGATCAGCAGGTTGCTAAGAGAATCTTAATTGAAATAAATAATCGTTTAAGAACTTTGGCTGATGTTGGATTAGTTTATCTGACATTGAACAGGCTTGCAAATTCACTCAGTGGTGGTGAAAGCCAGCGTATACAACTTACCCGTAGCCTGGGTAGTAATCTAACAAATTCATTGTATATTTTAGATGAACCATCTATTGGCCTGCATAGCAGAGACACAGAAAGGCTGATCGTTGTTTTAAAAGAACTGAGGGATCTTGGAAATACAGTTGTTGTTGTTGAGCATGATGAAATGATGATGAGAGAGGCCGATCATATAATAGATATGGGGCCATTTGCAAGCCACCTGGGTGGGGAAGTGGTTGCTGAAGGAGATTATGATGAGATCATTGCTAATGAGAATAGTCTTACCGGTAAATATTTATCAGGCCAACTAAAAATCGATCCGCCAAAACATCTTCGTAAATGGAACAGGTCGATAACGGTTGAAGGTGCTTTGCAAAATAATTTAAAGAATATAACAGTAACATTTCCTTTAAATATATTATGTGCGGTAAGTGGAGTAAGTGGAAGTGGTAAAACTACTTTGGTTAAACAGATATTGTATCCGGCATTAAAAAAATTAAAGGATGAGTTTACAGATAAGCCGGGTCTTTTTCGTGGATTAACAGGTGATATTGATTCTATAAAACAAATTGAGCTGGTTGATCAAAATCCAATCGGAAAATCAAGTCGTAGCAATCCGGTTACTTATATTAAAGCATATGATGAGATCCGGGAACTTTTTTCCAAACAACCTTTAAGTAAAATGAGGGGCTTTATGCCAAAACATTTTTCTTTTAACGTAGACGGAGGCCGATGTGATGCCTGTTCGGGTGAAGGTGAACAGGTTGTTGAAATGCAGTTTTTAGCTGATGTACATTTAGTATGTGATGTGTGCGGCGGAAAAAGATTTAAGGAAGAAGTACTGGAGGTAAATTTTAACGGAAAAAATATTCATGATGTTTTGGAAATGAGTGTTGATGAAGCAATCGTTTTTTTCTCCTCCCCAGAAGGGGGAGGTCGGGAAGGGGCAGGCGCAGATGTTGCTAAAAAAATACAGCCATTAAGTGATGTTGGGCTTGGCTATGTTAAGTTAGGACAATCATCCAATACGTTAAGTGGTGGTGAAGCACAAAGGGTAAAACTCGCCTCATTTCTGGGAAAAGGGAAAACACAGGGTAACATCCTTTTTATTTTTGATGAACCAACAACCGGCCTGCATTTTCATGATATAAAAAAACTACTTGCTTCCTTCAATGCATTAGTGGAGCAAGGACATTCCATTATTGTTATTGAGCACAATACGGATGTATTAAAGAGCTGCGATTGGATCATTGATCTGGGCCCCGAAGCAGGCGATAACGGCGGCAACCTTGTGTTTGCAGGAAAGCCCGTCGATCTTAAAAATTGTAAGGAAAGTTTTACGGCAAAATTTCTTTGATCTTAACGTAACCTGTTACTTTCCTTTATAACATTTATATCTCTGCCAATGCCACGTAATGCCATAAAAAAGAAGAAAATAACACAACTATGCAGTAATGAGCTTAAAGCATATGTTCCGTCTACATAAGATCTTGTTTCTAAGTAATATAAAAATATCAGTAACAATTCAAGCATAATACCAAGTACAGATAATCGTACCTGAAGCTTACGTTTTTTGAATAAGAAAATTATAGCGAATGCAAGTATCCCTATACTAATTGTCAGAAGCATCAGGTAAATATTTTCTGTACCTATAAGCTGGTAAGATGTTTTATGGTCTTTAGCAGTACCAACATAAAAAGGAAGCTTTAATGTTAAAAAAGCACATACAGAAGCAATTAAAAACCACACAGATTGTATTCGTTGTATCATAGAAATTTCTTTTCAGTGAAATTAATTTAATTAGAGCAAATTTATAGTTTTACTATATCACTAAACTATTTAATAAATTTACCAAACATGGCAGCGATTTCCGATCGTGAATGAACATTTAGTTTTTGGTAAGTATTTTTTATATGAGAATTAAGTGTCTCCAATGAGATGAAACAGGTATCAGCAATTTGCTTATAACTCATGCCTTTATTGAGCAACCCAAGTATCTCCTTTTCACGTTTTGTAAGCCCGAATTGTTCGGGTGAAACAGCTGGCTGATTATCCCTGAAGTATTCCATCACTTTCATAGCTATCAATCCGTTCATTGGAAAATGACCGTTGATGGTTTCTTCAATTGCATCAATGATCTTTTGCGGTTTATCTTTTTTTAAGAGATAGCCATTTGCACCGGCTTTTATTGCACCAAAGATCTTATTCTCATCTTCAATTACTGTAAGCATGAGTATTTTTATATTGGGCATTGCCTGCTTTATTTCCCAAACGGCTTCAATACCACTTTTTCCGGGCAGGTCAATGTCCATGATGATAAGTTCCGGGTAAGTTTCTTCAATGCCCGAAAGTATATCAATACAATTATCGGCTTCAAAAACAATTTGTATGTTGCCCGAATTTTCTAAGATCATTCTTAGTATTTTCCGATAATCCTCATTGTCTTCTATGATCGCAATATTGACCATGGTATTTAAATTAATGGATAGGTTAATGTTGATATTGTTCCTTTGCCTGAGCTTTCAATAATCACGGAAGCGCCGATAAGGGTTGCCCTGGTAAAAATATTTGTAAGGCCACTTCCTTTCACAGGATCGTTTAATGTTTCCTTTACCGAAAAACCATTGCCATTG
>JANOPU010000339.1:0-2076 GCA_031422055.1 Ferruginibacter sp. | reverse complement strand
GATACTGGATTCTGGATGCTGGATGCTGGATAGTTTTTGATACTCGAAATTTTATATGGAATCAGGTGCTGCCTTTATCCAGTATCTAGTATCAAGCATCTAACAGTATTGGGCATCAAAGGTTTTTAATGATCTCGTCCCCAAACTCACTTGTTTTCAAAAGTGTAGCATCCTTAATCAGGTAATAAAAATCTATCGTTACTGTTTTGTGCCGGATCGTTTATCCAACAGTACGAAGGTAGGAACACAGATCATTATGATTCTTAAGATTTTTATCTGTGTTTATCATGATAATCCTAATGATCAGCGTTCCGTATTTATAAATTTTTAATGATCTCGTCAGCAAACTCACTTGTTTTAAGTAATGTGGCTTCTTTCATGAGATTATAAAAATCGATCGTTACAGTTTTATTCCGGATCGTTTTTCCAACAGCATTCGTAATCATTTCGGAAGCATCTCTCCAACCCATGTATTCCAGCATCATCACTCCACTCAATATAACTGAAGAAGGATTCATCGTATTGGTATTTGCAAACCTGGGAGCAGTGCCATGTGTGGCTTCAAACACAGCATGCCCGGTGAGATAATTGATATTTGCTCCAGGAGCAATACCGATACCTCCAACCTGTGCTGCCAGAGCATCACTGATATAATCGCCATTTAAATTCAATGTTGCAATGACACTATAATCTTGTGGAGCCAATAAAGCCTGTTGTAAAAAATTATCTGCAATAGCATCTTTGATGATCACTTTTCCGCCAACAGCGCTGATCTTCATTTCTTCATTTGCAACAGCTTCACCACTTTCTTTTTTTGTTCTTTCCCAATGTTGCCAGGTGTAAACATTGCCCGGGAATTCTCTTTCTGCCAGTTCATATCCCCAATTCTTAAAAGCACCTTCGGTGAACTTCATGATATTACCCTTATGCACGATCGTTACGGAGGGTAGTTTATGTTCTATAGCATGTTGAATAGCTGAGCGGATCAATCTTTCCGATCCGTCTTTACTTACCGGTTTCACACCCAATGAAGTTGTTTCAGGAAAACGAAATGCTTTTACCCCCAATTCATCCACCAGAAAATTCAGTAATTTTTTTGCCTCAGGAGTTCCGGTCATAAATTCAATACCTGCATAAATATCTTCTGTGTTCTCCCGAAAGATAACCATGCTCACTTTTTCGGGCTGCCACATAGGAGAAGGGGTACCTTCAAAATATTTTACGGGCCTTAGGCAAACATACAGATCCAGTTCCTGACGCAGGGCAACATTAAGACTGCGAATACCACCACCAACCGGTGTAGTCAACGGTCCTTTGATCGATAATAAATATTCTTTGAAAGCATCCATGGTGGCTTCAGGCATCCATTCACCTGTTTTATCAAAGGCTTCCTGTCCGGCCAAAACTTTCAACCATTCAATTTTTTTTGACCCGCCATAAGCTTTTTGTATAGCAGCATCAAAAACACGAACACTGGCTTTCCAGATATCGGGACCGATACCGTCTCCTTCAATGAATGGGATCGTAGGGTTGTTGGGAACGTTAAGTTTTCCGTCGGTTCCCATCGTTATTTTCTCAGCCATCTTTTTAATTTAGAAGTGCAAAAGTAAGTGAGAAGATCTGAAAGAATGAAAAGCGGTCAGGGTTTTTAAATATAAAAGAAAGGTTCCCGGTAAATCAGAAACCTATCTTTTAGTGTACAAATTAAAACTTAAAAATTTCGCCTCACCCTGAAACTGTAAACAATATTATAAGTAGTATTTGGTGGTGGGCCGGTTGTTACAATGGCTCCGGAGAAATTACCACTGATATATTGCCCAACAGCACCATATTCAGTTATGTTTACGAATACGGGTGTTGGTATGGTTGTTTGTGAATTTGGCAGAAATTGTGTTGACGTAAAGCTGAGTAAATTTTGGGCACTGCCTACTGCAATTCCTATATTGCTAAGCGACATATTAACTTCCCCGTTTCCCCCTAATGGAGAAAACGCACTGATAAATGATCCTCCAACAGTTCCTGCTCCATAGTGAGTTATTGAATCTCCCGGTACTGTATATGATATAGGGGAACCTC
>JANOPU010000338.1:0-2454 GCA_031422055.1 Ferruginibacter sp. | reverse complement strand
TTCATACAATTAATTTGATTTTTTTGATTAATGTACGAATGTAGTTTATTTAACATTTGCGTGCATACCTTCCAGTGAATATATTTTAAAAAATCGTTTATGCTATATTGTTTGTAACACAAAAGGGTACCATCGAAAATTACGGGCTCCCAAAAAATGTTTAAGTATTTATTAAGAATATGTATTAAAGGTTCAACTGTAAAATATTTCCTGTATATGGTTGATCGCACTTTTCTTTATTCCAGGTATGGAATAAAAAAAATCGTGTATACGAAACTGTGAGGTAATTAATTCAAAAAAAATACCCCGGAATTCCGGGGCATTTGTAAAATATCATTGAAAATTATTAACCTAAGTATGCTTTCAAAGCACCACTGTAACGTGCTTTTTGCAAACGTTTGATAGCCCTTTCTTTTATCTGACGGATACGCTCTTTGGTAAGGTCGTATTTCTGGCCGATCTGTTCGATCGTTACACCATTCTCTCCATCCAGTCCGAAATAAGCATTTACGATCTCAGCTTCACGTGGGCTTAAAGATTTTAATACCCTGCGAATTTCATTTTTCAATGAATCGTGCATGACATCTTCGTCTGTTTCTGCGCCACCTTTTAACAGGTCGCCCATAGCAACATCTTCTGCTTCGTGTACCGGTGCATCCAATGAAGTATGACGTGTATTGCTCTGGAAGATATTATTGATCTCAGTTTCGCTCATTTCAAGCAATTCTGCCAGTTCTTCTGTAGATGGTTCCCTTTCATGCTCCTGCTCAAAAGCCATGTATGCTTTGTTGGCTTTGTTGTAAGTGCCGATCTTATTTTGTGGTAAACGAACCAATCTTCCCTGCTCGGCCAATGCCTGCAAAATAGACTGGCGGATCCACCAAACAGCATAAGAGATGAATTTGAAACCTTTGGTCTCATCAAAACGCTGTGCTGCTTTTATAAGACCGAGGTTACCTTCATTGATCAGATCACTCAGGGAAAGACCCTGGTGCTGGTATTGTTTTGCTACAGAAACCACGAAACGAAGGTTTGCCTGTACCAACTTATCCAATGCACGCTGATCCCCCATTTTGATCTTTTGAGCCAAAATGGTTTCCTCCTCGGGAGTGATCATTGATATTTTCGAAATTTCCTGCAGATATTTCTCTACCGCTTGTGAATCCCGGTTCGTTATCTGTGTTGCGATTTTAAGTTGCCTCATTGTATTGTATTAAATTCAGAATATATTACTATATAACTCCTAATAGACAGTTTTTGTTGGGGGAACGTTGCAAATGATAGGTTAATTCTTAATTCCTTAATCCTCTTACAAAGCGTTTGCAAAGTTAAAACGCAAATCTTGCATTTCATAATTAATTGAGCAAAAAAAGTACAAATGGTGTATAACTAAGTTTATATTAAACGATTTTAACTTATAACAAGTATACAGTTTTAAATAGAATCGGGTGATTTCATTTCATACATTTGCCATATGATCACAGACTTACGATCGGATACATTTACGAAGCCAACCCCCGCTATGCTTGACTTTATGCTCAAAGCATCTGTTGGAGATGATGTCTTTGGTGAAGACCCTACGGTTAATGAACTGGAAGCTCTTTCGAGGGAAATGTTTGGTATGGAAGCCGCCCTTTTTTGTCCAAGTGGAACTATGACAAATCAGATAGCCATTAAATGCCATACGTCGCCAGGTGATGAAGTCATTTGCGATAAGCTAAGCCATGTATATATTTATGAAGGTGGAGGAATTGCTTTTAACAGCGGTTGCCAGGTAAAAGCATTGGATGGCGACCGCGGAAGGATCAATGCTGTACAGGTAGCTGATTCAATTAACCCAGATGATGTTCATAAAGCCAGGACCTCATTGGTAAGCCTGGAAAATACTGCCAATAGAGGCGGTGGAAGCTGTTATGAATTTACTGATATACAGCAGATTAAAGAAGTTTGCCTAAAAAATAATTTAAAGTTCCATTTGGATGGGGCAAGGTTATGGAATGCACTTATTGCAAAGGGTGAAAATGCAAAACAATATGGGAAAATATTCGATAGTATTTCTATCTGCCTGAGCAAAGGACTTGGCGCACCCGTTGGAAGTTTACTGCTGGGAAAAAATGATTTTATTAAAAAAGCCCGTCGTATAAGAAAGGTTTTTGGTGGTGGAATGCGCCAGGCAGGATATATGGCCGCCGCCGGTATCTATGCCCTTCAAAATAATATCGACAGATTGAAGCAGGATCACAGCCATGCAAAATATATAGCCCATCTTTTGTTGAAAAAAGATTTTATCGGTAAAATGCTTCCCGTAGAAACCAATATCCTGATCTTCGAAGTAAAAGATTCTTACACTGCCGCCACATTTTGTGATCACATGAGAATACACGATATTTTATGCCTGGCAATTTCGGCCACACAGGTAAGAATGGTAACGCACCTGGATATAACACCTGAAAT
>JANOPU010000337.1:0-4774 GCA_031422055.1 Ferruginibacter sp. | reverse complement strand
ATCGCCGCCGATAGGAACCAGTCTCTCTTTATCGCCCTTACCTATTACTTTAATAAATCCAACATCCAAATAAAGACAACTTATTTTTAAATTCACAAGTTCAGATACCCTGATACCACAACTATACATGGTTTCCAATATTGCCTTATTTCGTTCTCCTTCCGGTTTGCTCAAGTCTATAGCTGCAATGATCGCTTCTATTTCTTCAAAACCAAGGATGTCAGGTAATAAACGTTTTAGTTTAGGTGCTTCCAGCAAAACGGTTGGATCTGTTTCACTTATCTGTTCCAGTAAACAATATTTATAAAAACTCCTTAATCCGGAAATGATCCTTCCCTGTGAAGAAGGAGTCATACCAAGTTCATGAATCCATTTGACAAAATGTTCCAGATCTATTAGCTTAATATCACCAGGTTTCTTCATTTCATTTACTGATAACAAATAGCTGGTTAGTTTTTCAACATCATGCAGGTATGCCTCAACAGAGTTTTCTGCAAGAGATTTTTCCAATTGCAGCCATGCTTTGTATCCCTTTTTATACACTTCCCACATAAATTATAACCTTTTATTTCAACCAATGATTGTACAATTTAATTAAACATTAAATTCGCCACTCAAATAATTTTCAAATTCAAAAACACCCATGCTTCCAGTAAACTTCAGGTCTTATAGAAAAAAACTTTCTTTTTATAGGAAAACTTTCCGTAGTTTTTTAAACCGTACAGAGAAAAATCCTCCAAAAGGTATTGATAAGATCACTGCAATTGTTGAACCGCAGGTTTGGGCTGAGATCGATTGCCTTTCCTGTGCCAATTGCTGCAAAAAAATGACACCAACTTTTACTCCGCGTGACCTAAAACGCATATCGGCACATTTCAATCAAACACCAGAAGCATTCCGGAAACAATGGCTGAAGAAGGACAGCAACAAAGATCTGGTTAACAAAACAGAACCCTGTCAGTTTTTAAATTTAAAAGATAATAAATGTTCGATCTACGAAATAAGGCCTGCTGATTGTTCGGGTTTCCCCCATCTGGCAAAAAAGAAATGGATCGAATATGCACATGTTCACAAACAAAATATAGACTACTGCCCTGCTACCTTTAAAATGGTGGAAAAGATCAAATTGATGGTGGAAGGAGCTGTTTCAAAAGTATAGTTCTTAGAGGCTTTAATTGTTAAGGGATAAGAAAACCTGATATACACCGAAACCATTTAAATGCTATAAGTACACATCTTCTATCAGAAAATAATCAATAGAATTATCCTCTTTTATATTTATCGATAATATATCAAATTGTATGCGTTGCCATTGAGGATTCAGGAAGAGATATTCTTCTGATGCATCAATCATATCCCTGATCTTTTTTTTATCTACACTTTCTTCCGGGTATCCGAATCTTAATGTGGTTCTGGTTTTAACTTCAATAAAATGTAACACGTCATTATGGGATGCAATGATATCAACTTCCTTGTGTTTATACCGCCAGTTACGGTGCATAATATCATACCCGTTTTTACTAAAATAATCAACAGCAATTGCTTCTCCGGTATTACCGGTTTGTATATGTTTTGCCACAGATCAAAATTAATAAAACGGGATAAATAATAAGCGTCGAATAAAAGGATTTACTCTTATGATGAAAGAGATTAATTATTGCTTATTTTCGCATAAAACTTGATAATTGTGAAAAAACAAATTACACCAACTGTGATACTGGCTGTTTTATTAATATTAGCAGCAGCCATATCAAGGGTGGTCATGTACCCTAATAATTTCAGCCCTGTTATCGGTATGGCTATTTTTGCGGGCGCTGTAATTAAAGACAAAAGACTAGCTTTTATACTACCCTTAGCATCTATGTTGTTAGCGGATATAATTTTTGAAGTATTTAATATTGCACCTGGTTTCTGGGGTTGGGGACAATTAGTGGGTTACAGTATCCTGGCTCTAATTACTATCATAGCTTTTAATCTGAAAAAATTCCATGTGGTAAATGTATTTGCCTATTCAATTGCTTCTTCAGTGATCTTTTTTATTTTATCAAATCTTTCATTCTTTCTTATCGACAATCCTGTTTATCATACTTATTCGCAGGATACAAATGGTTTCATGCAATGTTATATACAGGCACTACCTTTTTTCAGGATCAGTATTATTGCTGACCTTGTCTATAGCGGAGTTCTTTTTGGGGTTTATTACCTGATAAATAGTTTTGTAATAAAAAAACAAGCTGTAGCTTGATCAGGTTTATATAAAATGGTAAAATGCTGGTTTGGGATTTGAAAAATTGAGTTCCGGATGTGGATTGTTATATTTTATTTACTAGCTTTATAAGTTTGATTTCCTAAACCCTATAAACCTTCATACCCTTCATCCACATCAAGGTTTTTTCCGGCAGCAGCATTGGTTGCTAATTCATCGCAACGGTTATTATATGGATTATCCGCATGTCCTTTTACCCAAACAAATTTGATATTAAAAGACCGTGACAATGCATAATATTCAGTCCAGAGGTCTTTATTTTTTTTACCACCTTTAAAATCAGTTTTTATCCAATTGTTGAGCCAACCTTTGTTGGTTGCATTTACAACATATTGACTGTCTGAATAAATGGTAACGGGCAGGTGATTTTTTTTTATAGCCTGCAAAGCTGCAATTACTGCCAGCAATTCCATTCGATTGTTTGTTGTTAAGCGAAATCCTTTTGATAATTCTTTTTGGTGATGTCCTGATAAAAGAATGACGCCATAACCGCCCGGGCCGGGATTGCCAAGGGAAGACCCATCAGTATATATCTTTATATCGCTCATAATTTAACGAGATGACATCTAGCATTGGGTAGATGACATCTATTGATTGCTAGATGTCATCTCCTGAAATATCTAAATATTATACCTGGAAAACACCCGTTTTAAATTCTGCAATATCCGCATTGTTATTGGCAGCAGCAATACCTTCTGAAATAACTTTGCGTGTTTCTCCGGGATCTATTATCTCATCTATCCATAAACGGGCTGCTGCATAATATGGAATTGTCTGACGTGTATAATCCTGTGTGATCTTATCCAGTATCTTTTTTTCTTCTTCATCGGTAACAACCTCCCCTTTTGCCTTCAGGGATGCTACCTGTATCTGTAACATGGTTTTTGCTGCCTGTTCGCCACCCATTACTGCTATCTTTGCTGTTGGCCATGCATAAATAAAACGTGGATCGTACGCCTTGCCACACATGGCATAATTACCTGCACCATAAGAATTTCCTACAATGATGGTTATTTTTGGCACTACTGAATTTGCAACGGCATTCACCAACTTGGCACCATCTTTAATGATACCCGAATGTTCGCTTCGGCTTCCTACCATAAATCCGGTAACATCCTGTAAAAAAACGAGGGGTATCTTTTTCTGATTGCAGTTCATAATGAATCTGGCTGCTTTATCGGCACTGTCATTGTAAATAACACCACCCAATTGCATCTCACCTTTTTTACTTTTAACAATGAGTCGCTGATTGGCAACAATACCTACTGCCCAACCGTCAACCCGGGCATAACCGCAAATGATCGTTTTACCATAATCTTTTTTAAACTCATCAAAACTATCAGCATCCACAATACATTCAACCAATGATACCATATCATAAGGCCTGGTATTCCCTTCACTCATGATACCATATATCTCGCCTTTATTTTTTGATGGAAGTTTTGATTCAATGCGGTTAAACCCTGCCTTAACAGAAGGCCCTAGTTTACTCATGATCTTTTTTACCTGATCCAGACATTCTTCTTCTGTTTTAAATTTATAATCAGCTATGCCTGATATTTCTGTATGTGTAGCAGCACCACCAAGGGTTTCATTATCAATATCCTCACCAATGGCTGCTTTTACGAGGTAAGGGCCGGCTAAATAAATAGAACCTTGTCCTTCTACCATCAAAGTTTCATCACTCATAATTGGAAGGTAAGCACCACCGGCAACACATGCACCTGTAACAGCAGCTATCTGGGTAATTCCCATAGCACTCATTTTTGCATTGTTCCTAAAAATGCGACCGAAATGTTCTTTATCCGGAAATATCTGATCCTGCATGGGTAAGAAAACACCTGCACTGTCAACGATATAAATCACCGGCAACTTGTTTTCCATGGCTATTTCCTGCATCCGCAGGTTTTTTTTACCGGTAATCGGAAACCAGGCACCTGCCTTTACAGTTTGGTCATTTGCTAAAATGATGCATTGCCTTCCACTCACATAACCCACTCCACTTACTGTACCACCAGCCGGGCATCCTCCATATTCTTCATACATTTCGTAACCGGCAAATGAGCCGATCTCAATAAATGGTTTGTCAGCATCGCACAGGTATTTTATCCGTTGCCGGGCTGTCATTTTATTTTTTTCCTTTTGCTTTTCGTTGGCTTTTTTACCGCCACCGAGGTAAATCACTTCAAGTTCACGCTTTACCCTGCCCCAGGCCAGTTTCATAGCATCTTCGTTCTTATTGAATTCTATATTCATATTTCAATTGTAAATGATATTTTAAAGGCAGCAAATTACGAATGCAATTTTACATTTTTACTTTTAAATGAATGATGCTGGATACAGGATGATAAAATTGTAATAATTGTGATGCATATTTCCATATTAATAACCAGAGTTCGGGATAAGTCTTATTATAATTTGTTATTTAATAATTGATTATTGTTCTCTACTTTTTTTTCTTAAGTAACAAACTTCTAATTCATTGATTTTTACTTCTTCTTTTCCTTG
>JANOPU010000336.1:0-9281 GCA_031422055.1 Ferruginibacter sp. | reverse complement strand
GGCAATGGCTGAGGTATTTTTTACCGGCAGTTATTTTGTTTATTGTAACCGCTGCGATCGCTGAATGGATCCCTATGAATATCATGTATATATTTTTATTGTTGTATGCAGTCATAGCATTTCAAATAAATAAATTAATAGCACCTCTGCATGAAAAACTTTCAAAGATGGTGGATGAAATGGATGCACTTTCGATAAGTGTTGCTGCAATTGAAAAAGAAAAATTCATAACGCCGTTTTTAATACAATTACAAGATAAATTTATTTCTAATGCTGATACAGCTTCCTTGAAAATTAAAAAACTTAAAAAGATCTTAGACAAGTTGGATATCCGGTATAATATTGTCCTTTCAGCCCCTCTGAATTTATTATTGTTGTGGAACCTGCAACAGGCACTTGACCTGGAAAAATGGAAAAAGAACCATGCAGCTGACGTAGAAAGCTGGTTTCAAACGCTAGGCGTATTTGAAACCCTGAATAGTTTCGCGGTCTTGCATTTCAATTATCCGGGTTGGTGCTTTCCAACTTTGCACGATAAACATTTTTTTCTGCAATCATCTGAACTTGGCCATCCCCTGATCCATGAAAACAAAAGGGTCAATAATTTCATACAAATGGAAAACAGGGGAGAACTGATGCTGGTAACAGGAAGCAATATGGCCGGTAAAAGTACTTACCTGCGGAGTATTGGCATAAACACAGTATTGGCAATGGCTGGAGCACCGGTATGTGCAGCAACCTTTCGAGTATCACCGGTTCAACTGATCAGCAGTATGCGTATTGCCGATAATCTTGCTGAAAGTACTTCTACTTTTTATGCAGAATTAAAAAAATTAAAAACAGTGATAGATGAAGTGAATGCGGGAAACAAAGTTTTCATTCTTTTGGATGAAATATTACGTGGTACCAATTCGATCGACAGGCATACCGGTTCTGAAGCGCTTATAAAACAACTGATAAGGCATAAAGCTGCCGGCATCATTGCAACACATGACCTGGCCCTGGCAGAAATTAAAAATGAATTTCCCGAAAATATACTCAATTACCATTTCGATGTTCAGGTAAATAATGAAGAGCTTTATTTCGACTATAAACTAAAACCGGGCGTTTGTACCAGTATGAATGCGTCTATTCTGATGAAGAAGATCGGGATTGAATTATAACTAACAAGTTTATAGTTCATAGTTGGGCTTAATGTAATTTGAAATATTTATTATTGATCGTACCGCTTAATAACTATGAACTATAAACTATGAACTATAAACTATGAACTAAAAAAGAACTTCCTACCTTTGCGGACTTTTGAATTATGAAATACATCAACGAGATCAACAAGCGCAAGACCTTCGCCATCATTTCTCACCCGGATGCGGGTAAAACAACGCTTACAGAAAAATTCCTTCTTTTTGGTGGTGCTATTCAAACAGCAGGCGCCGTTAAAAGCAACAAGATCAAGAAGCATGCTACCAGCGATTTTATGGAAATAGAAAAGCAACGTGGTATCAGTGTGGCTACGAGTGTTATGACCTTTGAATACGACGGTCACCTCATAAACCTGCATGATACACCGGGGCACAAGGATTTTGCTGAAGATACTTACCGTACGTTGACAGCCGTGGATAGTGTAATTCTCGTCATTGACAGTGTAAATGGTGTTGAAGATCAAACCCGACGGTTAATGGAAGTTATTGCCATGCGTAACACACCTGTAATCGTTTTTATCAATAAAATGGACAGGGATGGTAAGAACCGTTTCGATCTCCTGGAAGAAATTGAAAATGAATTGAAGATCCAACTCCATCCGATGACAGTACCGATCAATAGCGGAAAAGACTTTAAAGGTGTGTATGATCTTCATAAAAAAAGCCTTGTATTGTTCACAGCAGGCACAAAAGCAAATGATGAAGATGTATTGAATATCAGTAATTTGAATGACCCTATCTTAAATTCTAAAATAGGAGAAAATAATGCCAATACTTTAAGAGAAGATGTTGAACTGATCGATGGGGTTTATGGAGAATTAAGTGATGCTGATTACCTGAGCGGAAAAACAGCTCCTGTCTTTTTTGGCAGTGCAGTTAATAATTTTGGAGTTAAGGAAATGCTGGATACATTTATCCGTATAGCACCCACTCCCAGACCAAGGCATACCACAACCCGTGATGTTAAGCCTGAAGAAGATAAGTTCAGCGGGTTTGTATTTAAGATACACGCCAACCTGGATCCTAAACACCGTGATAGAATCGCATTCCTAAGAGTCTGCAGCGGCAGGTTTGCACGTAATACCTATTACCATCATGTACGTCAGGATAAAGATGTTCGCTTCAGCAATCCCTATAGCTTTCTTGCACGTCAGAAGGATGTTATTGAAGAGGCTTACCCGGGTGATGTGGTTGGTTTATTCGATACCGGAACCTTTAAGATAGGAGATACATTGACGGAAGGAGAGAATTTTTATTTCACCGGGATACCTAGTTTTTCACCTGAAATATTTAAAGAGGTAATCAATAAAGACCCAATGAAAACCAAGCAATTGGAAAAAGGGTTATCTCAACTTACAGATGAAGGTGTTGCCCAATTATATACCCAGTTTGGCGGAAATAAGAAGATCATTGGTTGTGTAGGAGAACTGCAGTTTGAAGTCATTCAATACCGTTTAATGCAGGAATATGGTGCTTCGGTTCAAATGAACAGCCTGCCTTTTTACAAGGCCTGTTGGTTGACCAGCAAGGACCCTAAAAAGCTGGAGGATTTTGTAAAATACAAACAGGCTAATATTGCTGATGACAAAGATGACCACCTGGTTTACCTGGCTCAAAGTGAATGGTTCTTAAATACAGAACGGACGAATAACCCGGATATTGAGTTTCATTTTACCAGCGAAATTCACAAATAGTTTGAAGTTTGAGGTTCGATGTTTGACGTTGGGTCTTTAAGGATCAAAGTTTGAGCATTAATATGAAGTTTGAATAATGCGACCAACCTCGAACCTCAAACTTCGAACCTCAAACTTTTAGCTTTATATTTGAGTATGTATAAATTGGATAAGAAAATATCTGGAATTAAAACATATAAGCAAGCAGAGGAAAGTAAAAAATTTGCTCCGGATGTAACTTTAAGTGAGAGGCTAAAGCAAGGCTGGTACCTGACATGCATGGCTTATGGCATTGATCCTGAAAATGTTCCGGGCATGCAAAAGCGTTTGATCAGCATTCAAAAAATGCTGGATTAATGCCTAATATATTCAATAATGATTTCAGAGATTTTATTGCTGCACTTAATGAGCAGGAAGTAGAGTATATGCTTGTTGGGGGTTATGCCGTTATCCTAAAAGGATATAGGCGATCAACCGGCATAATGGGTAAATGTCACCCCGACAAACCATAAACGTTTACTTAATGCATATGTAAAATTTGGGTTGCCTACATCGGATATTTTTGAAGAAAACCTTTTAAAAAATAATGAAATAGAAGTGTTCACCTAAGGAGTACCACCTGTATGTATAGAGATCATGAAAGTTTTAAAGGGCTGTGATTTTGCAGAAGCATACCAGTTAAGTAATGTTTTTGATGAAAATGATTTAAAAATAAGATACATTCATATAGATACATTGATACAGGCAAAAAAAGCATCCGGCAGGTATAAAGACCTGGATGATATTGAAAAATTAAGTGGGGCAGATTAGCAATTTGAGGCTCAAAGTTTAGTACTTCAGGTTATAACTTTGAAAGTAATTTTGAGCAATGCGACAACTTCTCCGAAGGAGTCTGGAGTCCTTCGGACAAACCTCGAACTTCGAACATCAAACTTTCTTATTACCTTATCAACAAAACATTTCCTTTTATCACAATATCTCCACATGCAGTTCTGCCACTTGCATAGTAAACAAAATTACCAATATTAGCGGGTTGTCCTTTATATTTCCCATCCCAGCAAGTATTTACATTGTTTGTTTCAAATACTTTTTCACCCCAACGGCTGTAAATGATGAAGATCACATTTTGCGCATTGCCCCAATGTTTGATCCCAAAACAATCATTGAGTCCATCGCCATTTGGTGTAAATGAATTTGGAATATCATACCCGCTTAGCCCGTCTTTTACTAAAACGGTAACACTGTCTTTGTTCTTACAGCCATTATTATCTGTACCTGTTACAACGTACTGCGTTGTGATTGTTGGTGTGGCAATAGGGTTTGCGTTATTGCTGCTGTTAAGCGTAGCCGGGGGATACCATAAATATTGCAGTGCACCTGTGGTCGTTAAACGGGCATTTTTAAGGGCACAATCAATATCATTTGAGCTGCTGGCTGTTACAACAGGCAAGGGCCTTTCGGTAACTAAAACGGTAAATGTACTGTCGAAATTGCAACCAGGATCCGTGATCTTTACAGTATAAGTTGTTGAAGCAGGAGGATTGGCTATCGGGTTTATAATAGTTGAATTGCTTAACCAAGTTGGGGGAGACCATAAATATTGAACGGTGTTTCCATTACCACCATCCAGGCTTACTGTTTCTTTTGAGCAAAAGGTTTTATTCCGTGGTTGAACCAATGAATTGGGATTATTTACATTTATTGAAACAGTATCTTTTCCCTTACATCCATTGGCTCCTGTTCCAGTTAGAAAATAGGTTGCACTGACATTGCCCGAAAAAACAGGATTGGCTGTGTTTGTGTTGCTTAAAAATATTGCTGGGCTCCAGGAATATAATGATGCTCCGCTTGCAGATAAAGTAACAGTCTGCGTACCGCAAATAACCGTGTCTGACCCCGCATTTACAACAGGTAATGATTTTACGGTAACGATTATCGTATCAGCCGATGAACATGTTCCAATACTGCCTGTTATGATCAAAGTCCTTGTGATAGTATCAATAAAGAATGGATTGGCAATAGTTGAATCATTTACGTAAATACCAGGACTCCAATGATAAGTATTAAATCCCGTTGTTGTAGTGAGTACTAAAGTTGATCCTTTGCAGACAGCTGTATCATTCAGTGTCTGAAGAACAGGAGCGACACCAACATAAATAGTAACTGAATCTTTACCTGTACAACCCGATGAATTTGTAACAGTAAGGTAGAAAATTGTCGTAGCATTAATAGTTGCAGTTGGGTTTGAAAGGGTATTGTTGTTGAGATAGGCAGCAGGTGTCCATGAAAAGTTTCCTGTCCCTGTAACAGTGCTCTGCAGTTGTACTGTTACAGGCCCGCCACAAAATGATGAATCCGAACCAGCATTCACAGAGATGGTATTGCTGACCACATTTCGGGTGATGCTATCCTTGCACCCATTGATATCCGTTACAACCAACCTGACTGTAAATGTTCCTGCAGTTGCATAAGTATGAGAAGTACTCTGTGTATTGGCAGTTCCACCATCTCCAAAATACCAGTTCCAGGAAGCAATGGGATTTGTATTGGTATAACCGAAGCCTTTGAAATCAAAAGCGAGGCAGCTGGTAGTACTGTCTTTAATGCGTACTGAATCTATATTTGGTTTGAAGAGCACGGTATCAATTGCCAACACTAAATTGAAGACATTTAACCCGGCAGTACCTGCCGTTGCACCCCAGGATTCATTACCGCTGTTTACCAGTACACCATTTGCTCCACCCAGGCTTGTTGAAGTAATAGCAGCAGGCAGGGAAGGATTATTAATAAACAAGGTTCCGCCGCCACCTCCACCACCAGGGCCAATTCTACCACCTGCAAGAATATTCCCCAAAACACTTCCACCTTTTCCTCCGTCACGATTTACAGTAGCATTGTCGATATAATTATTTACAGCCATCAGAACAGTACCACCGGCGCCGCCGCCGCCCATTGCATCATGGCAATCTGGTTGCACACATGCTGAAGCTTCAACTCCATTGGCGATTATTTTTTTTGCATTTGATCTTAAATAGTTTGCAGTAATAAAGATCAACCCTCCGCCATTACCACCATCAGAAGCTGTATAACCAATATTGTCTGCCTGGCCGCCGCCACCGCCACTTCCCATGAATACCTTATTGGTTGCAGTATTATATTGTAATGACTGACCACCAATTCCGCGATTGTCAAAAGGTGCGCTACCACAATTGTCTAACTGGTAACCGCCAAAACCACCGTTACCAGCATTTGCGCCTCCACCAGCGCCACTATTATGTCCTAATCCGGCACCACCTGCAGCTGCAAGTTTACCTTTACCCCTGGTTATATTATTCGAAATTGTTGCAATACTTTCGCCTTTATCACCCGATAACTGGAATGTAAGCGGGTACGAATACCCGTTATTGAAACATCCTAAGGAACCATTATTTGCATTGTAACCAAGACCCCCTTTAAAACCTTTGCCACTTAAGTTAATATCGGCATTCAGCGTAACAGTATCCCTTACATTAAAAGCCAATACACCACCTTTATTTCCATCCCAGGGTAAACAAGTGAGGATATTGTTAACATTAACGCTATTGTAATAAGGAACCCGGATCAATTGAACTTTCCCAGCAGGAATATCATATTGCCTGGTAAGTTTATTCTTCAGTTCAATGATATTACCTGCCTTAGCTTTTACATAATTGAATTCATAATTACCGGAGTTCTTGTAATCAATAATATTTCCGAATGATGAAGAATTGGTACTGTCAATGACGGCCCCTTTCATTTGTATCATTAGAACAGTATCACCCGTGTTGAATTTGGTTGCATCTTCAACAGTGATCTTATTAGTGCAGGGGTTTAGTGCAAGTACCGGCGTGTATTCGTTGATGATGTTACTGATACCCGGAGGAATGATAATGGAACATGAATCTGCTATAAAATTACAATTCGGATTTGTAGTATTAATGGTAGCTCCACCATTCAATGCTCCATTATAAACAGTATTACCTTGCTTGTTTAATAAATTATCAAAAACATAATACCCCAATAACCCAGTTTGAGTAGTTGGAGAGGGTAATGAACTGTTCATATAAGTTTGCAACTGAGTTTGTGTTCTGGCTACATTCCAGATCCTTACTTCGTTAATATTTCCAAGAAACTGGTTGATTTCCGGGTAACCTAAACCGGCACATTGACCGATCGTGGTTAGCAGGTCATTTAAAAATAAGTTTCCGGTAGCAGGTGCCTGGCTTAACAAGAACCCATTTCTATAAAACTTCAATACAGAACCATTATAGACCATTGCTACATGATAGGTTTTGTTCAGTTGTATTCCACAGTTTTCAAATGTAAGTACATCTCCGTTAGTTGTAGTTATTGCACATCCATTTGGCCAAAGGGCATAATTAATAGTTCCGGTAGTTGTATGTTTTGATACAACGAAACCATTTCCCCCAGTGGAATTTGCCGGGGCGGTTCTGTTAAAACTGGCTTCAACTGTTATTTGATTTCCCGATACATCAATATCACCTACACTGGCAAATGAACCGGTGGCTTGTGTTTTTAACCAGCTATCACATGGTGCTATATTTGAGCAGCCACTTAAAATATTAATTTCATCCTGGTTAAGTACTCTGTGATATATTCGTATATCATCCATTTTACCTTTATACCAATCTCCATTGGAATCTCCTTTTTTGCCAAAGTTAATTTTAGACGCAGGCCCATCTTGTAAAATAAATTTTGTTTGAGATAGATCAGATGATTCTAAAACACCATTCACAAATAATTTCCAGGTACCATTTTTATAAGTTGCTACTATATTATACCAACAAGGTATACCGGTAAAAACTGTACTGCCTGTTAGAACATTATTAAAGGCATAACCCGTCATAGCCCGGTAATTTGAAATATAGGTTCCATAGTTCCAAAGAGATGTATTAAAATCTGGTTGAATAGGAGATTTTACAACAAGTGCTTGTGCAGGCCATGTATATCCCTGATCAGGTAATACTCTTACAGTAATAGTAAAAGAATCATTTGGTGCAAAATTGTAGAGAGGGGAATAGGGTAATTGAATATATGATGATGATCCATTAAAATAATATGCTGAATTAGATTGACCGGCCCTATCAGTAGTTAAAGTTGCATTATTAACATTACCATTAATATTATTTCCACTAACATCATTTGCATTGCCGTTAAACGGAAAATAAGCAACTAATCCAAGGTTTAAATCAACCTGACTATATGCCAAACTGTTTATAAATAACGTTAGAAAGAGTAAAATTTGTTTCATATGGCTAAATTAGCATGTTAAATGTACTTAATTAACTATTCATAAGCCAGTGTAATTAGTTGGTGTAACGGTTTTAAGTTCTTTTTTCAATTTAGCTGGAATTTTTAATGAATTAATAAAATCATGTATCGCTTTTTTATCGATAGCAGTTTTCCCCCTTGTCAATTCTTTCAATGCTTCATAAGGATTTGGATAATTCTCCCTGCGTAAAATAGTTTGTATGGCTTCGGCAACTACAGCCCAGTTATTATCCAGATCGGCCTTTAGTTTAGCTTCATTGAGTATTATTTTTGAAAGGCCTTTTTCAATTGATATTACCGACAAAAGCGTATGTGCCATCGGTACACCAATGTTGCGTATAACGGTACTGTCAGTCAGGTCTCTTTGCAATCTGGATATGGGTAGTTTGGCAGAAAGATGCTCCCACAAAGCATTGGCAATCCCAAGGTTGCCTTCGGCATTTTCAAAATCTATCGGGTTTACTTTGTGTGGCATGGCGCTGCTGCCGATCTCTCCTTTTTTTGTCTGCTGTTTAAAATAATCCATGCTGATATAGGTCCACAGATCCCTGCAAAGGTCTGTCATTATTGTGTTGATCCTTTTAATGGCATCAAAATGTGCAGCCAGTATATCATAGTGTTCTATCTGCGTAGTATATTGCTGCCTTTGCAAACCCAGTTTTTCTTCCACAAATTCATCAGCAAATTTTAACCAGTTGAATTTCGGGTAAGCTACATGGTGAGCATTGAAATTTCCGGTGGCACCTCCAAACTTGGCGGTGAAAGGAATGTAACTGAATAACTGCACCTGGTTCTCCAGTCTTTCAACAAAAACAAATAGTTCTTTACCAAGCCGGGTGGGGGTTGCAGGCTGTCCATGTGTTCTTGCCAGCATCGGTACATCTTTCCATTTGTTGGCAAGCTGGCTGATGTTCATTTGCATATTTAAAACCGATGGCAAATATTCCTGTTCAATGGCATCTTTCCAAAGCAGTGGTATAGCTGTATTGTTAATATCCTGGGAGGTAAGTCCAAAATGAACCCATTCCTTTAATGTACCTGCACCAAAGGTTTCCAATTTATCCTTTAAAAAATACTCAACTGCTTTTACATCATG
>JANOPU010000335.1:0-7106 GCA_031422055.1 Ferruginibacter sp. | reverse complement strand
GATGGAGGACCATCACAGGCTTCAGGATTATTTACCGGACTGGCACCCGGTTCACATACTGTTACAATCACCGATATTAATGGCTGTACAGGCACCAGGACTGTTTTCATTGCTACCGGTGTCGGTGTAACCTCTACATTTACGGCTACCGGCACTTCCTGCCCCGGTGTTAATAATGGCACTATTACCATGACTCCAACTAACGGCACGGCACCTTATACTTATTCTTTAAATGGCGGACCTTTTCAGGCAAGTAATATTTTTACCGGAGTGCCAGTAGGGTTTCATACTATAACAATAAAGGATGCAACCGGATGCACCGGGACAAAAGGTGTAAATATTAATATAGGTTTAGGGCTCACAGCATCCGCAACTTTTACAGCTACTTCCTGTCCGGGTATTAATGATGGCACTATTACAACAAATCCAAACACTGGTACTGCACCTTTTACATTTTCACTTGATGGTGGCCCTTCTCAAGTATCTAATATTTTTAGCGGAGTTTCTGCAGGTTCTCATACAGTAACTTTTACTGATTTTATTGGATGCACAGGTTCATCAACTTTAAATGTGGGTTCGGGTCCTTTTTTAACAGCAACATTTACAACTTTCAATCCGCCATGTTCTAATATTAACAATGGCACAATTACAATCGTACCTGGCGGAGTTGCTCCATATTCATTTACATTAACCGGACCTGGCGGATCTTTCACACAGGCTGCCGCAACATTTACGAATCTAGCAACCGGTACATACAACTTTAGTTTTACCGATGGAAATGGTTGTAACGGTACCGGAGGCCCGGTTGTACTTACAACTAATAGTCCTATATCTACAACTTTTACGCTGACTGAACCTTTATGCAATGGAAATGCCAATGGTATAATATCACTGGTTGCTTCAGGTGGAGTTGCTCCATATGAATATGCCTTAAGTCCATTTACAATATATCAATCAACAGGTATATTTAATGGATTGACAACGGGTACCTATACATTCCGGATCAAAGACAATACCGGATGTACAAAAGATACAACGGTTACACTAGGTGAGCCCACTTTGTTAACTGCCTCCGCCGTCAACCCTGTTCCTTCAAGTTGTTTTGGTAATGATGGAACTATAACAGTTACAGGATCTGGCGGAACTCCTGTTTATCAATATTCAATTGACAATGGAACGACTTACCAGGCAAGCAATACATTTATTGCCCCTGCCGTTGGCGCATATCCGAATATTAAAGTTAAAGATGCCAATGGCTGTGTTGCCAATGCTTCGACAACAGTGATATTGGTAGATGCCATGTTCTTAACACTTGGACCGGATACCACAATTTGTATTGGCAAGTCTGTAAAATTATTTCCACAGACAAATCCGGGAACTTCCTTGTATAATTGGAGACCCTTAGATACCTTGATAACGCTTCCTGCTACAATTGATACAGCAAACATTAAAAATGCAACCGTAACACCTGCTGATACCGCTACATATATTTTAAAAGCCATGTGGGGTGCCTGCTCAAGAGAGGATACCATAACGGTAAATATACTTCTTAAACCAATTGCTAATGCCGGTTTAGATACAGCCATTTGCAATCAGACTTTTGCCATTCTAAGAGGAAGTGCTACAAACCTTTCAGGTACTGTAAACTTTGCCTGGGCTCCAACGGATAGCCTTCAAAATCCAATTGCAGCAGTTACGATTGCAACACCCGACAGTACGCAACTTTATACTTTAACGGTTACTGATAACTACGGATGCAGTTTTTCAGTTACTGACCAGGTATTGATAACTGTCCAACCACCTGTTCCTGCTTTTGCAGGTAATGATACCATTGCCATAAAAGGCGTACCTCACCAGTTGTTCGGAAGCGGAGGTGCAGATTATTTGTGGAATCCATCAGCAACTTTGAATTTTTCAACTGCACAAAATCCTTTAGCAACACTTACCAACGACCAGTTATTTATTTTAAAAGTGACGGATATTGCAGGATGTATAGGTTACGATACTGTTTTTGTCAAGGCATACGATGGCCCTAATTATTATGTTCCCAATGCATTTTCTCCGAATGGTGATGGCTTAAATGATATTTTCAGAGCTATCCCTGTTGGAATATCTCAAACAGATTATTTCAGAGTATTTAACCGTTTTGGTCAATTGATATTTGAAACAAATCAATGGTTGAAAGGATGGGATGGAAAATACAAAGGTAAACCACAACCATTAGGAGTATACGTTTGGGTCGTAAAAGGTTTTGATAAAAATGGAAGAACAGTTGAAATGAAAGGAACAGTGATCTTAGTACAATAATAAAAAAGTTTTAATGAAAAAAAACTCCGGCTGATATCCGGAGTTTTTTTTCTATACAAATAATTGAAAACAGTCAAAAAGAAAAAAGATTTGATTATTAAAAGTTAACTTTTATGGATTACAGCAAACACAGTAATAGATAGTCCAAAGTTTTTTCTATCGGTATAATACTATCTGAATTTAAATGTAGTCAATTGCTGTCTACCTGTTAATTCAAGAAGGAAATGCTCTTAAAACTTTCTGTTCCATCATCAACAAATCTACTATTACACATGCCGTAACAGCTTCCAGAACAACCGGTACTCTTAAAGCAATACAAAGATCATGTCTGCCTTTAACAGTAAATTTTTCAACATGACCAGATTTAACATTTAATGTATGCTGTTCTTTTGGTGTGGAAGATGTAGGCTTAACTACTACACGAAAAATAATTTGGTTTCCGTTGGTTAAACCCCCAACAATGCCACCGGCATGATTGGTCACTGTTTTACCACTCAAATTTTCCAAAGTATCGTTGTGTTCACTTCCCTTCATTTTAGCTGCAGCAAAACCTGCCCCGAATTCAATTCCTTTAATGGCAGGTATTGAAAAAACTGCATGACTTAACAGCGATTCAACAGAATCAAAGAATGGCTCTCCTAACCCTATTGGTAATCCATCAACCTTACATTCTATTATTCCGCCAATACTGTCATTGGAATCAATTGCTTTTTTTATTGCAGATTCAATATCATTTTCACCTCCAGCTTCAATAATACTTGCATAACAGTTTGTTGTGGTATTATCAATTTGAGTTAATGTCAATATTTTTTTTGCAACAACACCTGCAGCAACCAGGCATACCGTTAGCCTTCCGCTGAAATGTCCACCTCCCCGATAATCTTCAAAACCACGAAATTTTTTTCCTGCAACAAAATCTGCATGTCCGGGTCTGGGAGTGTTGCGTTGTTTTTCATAATCATCACTTCGGATATTATTATTCTCAAAAATAATGGATAAAGGTGCCCCAGTGGTTTTCCCATTAAATACACCTGAAAGGAAAACAGGAATATCATCTTCTGTTCTTGAAGTTGTGCCTTTTTGTATACCCCCTTTTCTTCTATCAATATCCATTTTAAAATCAGACGCATCTAATGACAGTCCTGCAGGGCAACCATCAATATTAATTCCAACAGATGGCCCGTGAGATTCCCCAAAAATGCTGATTCTGAAAATTTTTCCAAAACTATTCATCCTGTAATTTTTTATTAATCGGTTAAAGTTACGGAAGCACCAAGTAATTGCAAATGATTGAAAAAATCAGGGTAAGATTTATTTACTGCTTCAGCATCTTTAATTTTAACGGTACCGGATGACCTTAATGCTACAATTGCACAAGCCATTGCTATCCTATGATCTTGATATGAAGAGACTTCAGCTGTATGAATATCCGATCCTCCCTGTATCATCATTTCATCACCACTGATAATGATATCAATACCCAATTTTGTAAATACTTCTTTCAATGCAATGGCCCGGTTACTTTCCTTGTATGCCAGCCTTGACACTCCTTTTAAGACCGATCTGCCATTACAAAATGCTGCCAAAGCTACTAATGGCGGAAAAAGATCGGGGCAATCAGTTGCGTCAAACTGAAAAGCTTTTAATGCATGTTGATCATTAACTAAAATACAATTACCCTCTACTTCAACATTGGCTCTTGCTTCCTGTAATACATCCAAAATAATTCTATCAGCCTGCACCGAAAACAAATCAAGGCCTTTTACCCTGATATTGCCAGAAATAGCCCCGGCCACTAATAAAAAGGCTGCACTGCTCCAATCAGCTTCTGTGTAATAAACAATTTCTCTTTCGTTTTGTAAAACAGGTTCAATAAAAAAAAATTTATACCCATCATTACGAACATTATATCCAAAATATTCCAGCAATTGCAAGCTAAGATCTATGTAGGGTTTACTGTTCAGATTGTTTACAGTAATAATAACAGTTTTTTTTGCAGCTTTTGCAAATGCAAACAATAATCCGGTGAGGTATTGAGAACTTAGAGATCCATCAATTGTAATGTTGACAGGTAATAATGGCCCTTTAACATAAAAAGGTAAAATTCCATTGTTGGTTTTTATTTCTATATTCAACAAAGGGAATACCTCATCAAAAAAATGTAAAGGCCTTTTTAATAAACTACCTCTCCCGTTTATAACGATCTCGTCTTTGCTGAGTGCAGAAATTGTAGTAAACATTCTAGCGGATAAACCACTTTCAAAACAATTGATATTTCCGTTGTGTATGATTTTACCAGTGCTTTTTATAACCAGTTCATCGTTTATAAATTGAGAAACCGCACCAAGATTATTGATGATTTCTACAGCTGCAAGATCATCGTTGCTTTTGCCCGGATTTTGAATGACCGTGATCCCATCATTCAATAATGCAAGAGCACAAGCTCGTTGCATAGCACTTTTACTGGGAGGGATTACTATTGAGCCGTTAAGCGCTGAAGCAGAAATGGCTGCTAACATTACAAAATATTTTTTAAATTACTCTGAAGGAATTTCATGCTTACTGGTTTTGCTTCTGCTTCGCCGATCTTATTCAGTAATACAAATTGCATATTTTCTCCTTCACGTTTTTTATCCATTTTCAAAACATGAAACACTCTTTCATAATCTGTATCAATATCAACAGGCAAATGATATTTAGAAAGTAATTTTATTACACGTTCTGCATCACCATAAGGCAACCCATTGATTTTTTCTGAAAGTATGCATGATGATACCAACCCGATACTAACTGCATGGCCGTGGGGTAAATGATGAAGATTTTCTATAGCATGACCAATGGTATGTCCGAAATTTAATAATTTTCTGTCAGCATTTTCAAATTCATCTGCAGCAACAATTTCCATTTTTATTTTAACATTTTGTTCAATCAAACCAGATATCAATGTGCTGTCTGTCTGAATAGCGTGCAAAGTATATCTTTCCAACGTACTGAATAACACCGCATCTCTGATACAAGCATGCTTTATGATCTCCGCAAACCCGTTGATCCATTCTTTTACCGGAAGCAGATCTAAAAAGCTATAGTCATATAAAATAAATTCAGGCTGGTAGATCGTTCCAACCATATTTTTATAAACCCCTACATCAACCCCATTCTTACCGCCTATACCCGCATCAACCATGGCCAAAATTGTTGTTGGAACAAGTGCCAATCTAACACCTCTCTTGTAAATACTGGCTGCATAACCTGCAATATCCGTAACAACTCCTCCCCCAATGCCAATTATTAGTGTTTGTTTGTCGACCTCCATTTCAAGTAATTCCTGAATGATCCTGTCAACTGTAATTTGATTTTTATTTTCTTCTCCTGCAGTAAAAATAATTAACCGAAAACCTTCCATTTTTTCTTTGAAAAGTCTATAAACATTATTATCTGTAATAATAACTACATGTTCTTTTTTACAATTGATCGTTGCCTCATTAAAAACTTCATCAAAAATACATCTCACTTTTTTTTGTGAAAACTGGTATACTGTTTCTCTCATATGTATATTTAATATTCCTGAGTTATAGATATTATTCGTTCATTATTTTATTCTGATGATTGATGCTTTCCAAATGTACTGCATCAAAATAGCGTAAAATGAATTCTTTGCTAAGGCCTAGTTGTTCACTCTGATCATATGCACGTAAGAGTATCTCATTCCATCTTTTGGTTTGAAGTATCGTTATATTGTTTTCCTTTTTATATGCTCCAATCTTATCAGCAATTTTCATCCTTTGTCCAATTAGTTGAAGCAATTCATCATCTACCTGGTTTATTTGCTCTCTTAAATGTGTAAGAGCTGTTATAAATTCTTTTTCTGAAGTATTTTCGTTTCTCCAGATGAGCGTTTCCAAAATATCATTCAATTTTTCAGGAGTAATTTGTTGTTTTGCATCACTCCAGGCATTGTCGGGATCAATATGACTTTCGATCATCAGGCCGCCAAAATCAAGATCAATACTTTTTTGCATGACCGATTGTAATAAAACACGATTTCCACAAATATGAGATGGGTCACAAATTAGCGGTATTCCCGGATATCGTCTTTTCATTTCTATCGGCAAGTGCCACATAGGAGCATTTCTATACTCAATATTCCCATATGATGAAAAACCCCGGTGTATTAATCCAAAATTTTCAACTCCCGCATTTTGAAGCCGCTGAATGGCACCACTCCATAATTCCAAATCAGGATTGATTGGATTCTTAACCAATACCGGAATATCTGTTCCCTTTAATGCATCAGCTAATTCCTGCACACTGAATGGGTTTACAGTTGTACGTGCTCCTATCCATAAAACATCTACATTATAATGTAAAGCATCCTGTACATGTTTAGTAGTTGCAACTTCCACTGTTATAGGCAATCCTGTAATTTTTTTTGCATGATCGAGCCATTCCAGAGCCTTGGTTCCAATACCTTCAAACATACCAGGTTTGGTTCTAGGCTTCCATATTCCTGCCCGAAGCATATCAATTTTACCTGTTAAAGCAAGTCTTGATGCCGTTTCCAGCACTTGATCCTCAGTTTCAGCACTACATGGGCCACTAATAATAATTGGCCGTTTATTCCATATTTGTGCTATTTTCTCATTCATGCTTTAAGTTACATTACTAATGTATACCAAATAAAATAATAATTCTAAAACTAATGGTTTTTCCCATGCATTTCCCATGCATCCTTAGTCATTTCAAATTTTATTTCTTTACCATGCATACCCACTTCTTTCCAACCTTGTTTTCTGTAAAAA
>JANOPU010000334.1:0-7863 GCA_031422055.1 Ferruginibacter sp. | reverse complement strand
TTGCCTTTATTCTACCTAATCCTATAAACAAAAGTGAAATCGAGTATCCAGTATCTATTCTTAAACAGCACTATTACCCAAATGTTCATTATTACCAGAATAAACTATATAAAGCAATCAGTATTCCACAAACGATCAATGCCCCCACTGCAAAGGAGGTATCAACTTTGAACATTGTTTTATCTATTTCAAGTCCACTTGGTTTTACTCCTTTACTGTTTTCGATCTTACTGATGATAATCATACCTGCAATACAAAGCAGGAAGATTATGGCCATCCTGTCGAGAAATGGAATAATAAATATACCATTTACGGAAGTAGCAAAGCCAGAATCGGCAAGGAATGAAAGATCTGCTATTTCCGGAAGGAATTTAAAGAACAGGGCGAAAATAAAACCGCCTATCATTGCAAATAATGCAGCATTGGATGTTGTTTTTTTCCAGAAAAATCCAAGGATGAACATGGCAAATATACCAGGAGATACAAAGCCGGTGTATTCCTGAATGTATTGAAATCCCTGTTTGCCTTCACCCATCAGCTTTTCACCAACTATAAATGATAATATCACAGCAAGGAACATCGAAATTATAACAGTTGTTTTTCCAATACTAACCAGTTTTTTATCATCCGCATTTTTATTGATTGCTTTTTTATATATGTCCAATGAAAAAATGGTGGCAATACTATTAGCTTTTCCTGCAAGTGAAGCAACGATCGCTGCTGTGAGTGCAGCGAATGACAATCCTTTTAATCCGGTAGGCAATAGATTTAATAAAGAAGGATAGGCTTTATTTACATCAGTAATGCCGTTTGAATCAAGCATTTCTGAATGGAACATCCCTTTTTGATAAAGAACATAAGCTGCAATACCAGGCAACACAACGATCACCGGCATGAGTAGTTTTAAGAACGCAGCAAACAAAAGTCCTTTACGTGCCGTTTGAAGATCTGCTCCCAATGCCCTTTGTGTAATGTATTGATTGCATCCCCAGTAATTGAGATTGGCAATCCATAATCCACCTAACAAAACGGAAAGGCCGGGCAGGTCACTATAACTGGAATTGTCTTTTTTTAAAATCATATGAAAATGATCATTAGCCTGTGTTGTCAATAAATTGAAGCCATTCAGTAATCCTGATTGACCGGATTTTTCAGCAACTAAATTCAAAGCGATATAAGTTGCAACCAATCCTCCCAATACTAAAAAGAAAACCTGTATTACATCGGTATAGCCAATCACTTTCATTCCGCCTAAAGTGATGACAATAGCAAAGGCTGCCAATAAGCCAATGCATAATCCAATATCCAAACCGGATATACCATGAATGGCCAATGCACCAAGATAAAGTATGGACATCAGGTTTACTACCACATAAAGCAGCAACCAAAATACAGCCATGATCATTGCTACGGTACCGTTATAACGTTGACTTAAAAACTGTGGCATCGTATAGATCTTATTTTTCAGGTAAACCGGCATGAAAAATATAGCAACGATTATAAGGGTAGCAGCAGCCATCCATTCATAGGATGAAATAGCAAGGCCCATTTTAAAACCACTACCACTCATACCAATGAATTGCTCGGCTGAAATATTGGATGCGATCAGGGATGCGCCAATTGCCCACCAGGTGAGTGAGCCTTCTGCCAAAAAATAATCATGCGAAGCTGATATTGATTTCTTATTTTTTTTACGATATACCCAGTAGCCATAACCTGAAACTACTATAAAGTAAAAAAGAAACACGAGGTAATCACTTGTTGTTAATGCATTCATGATAGCATTGGTTTTGGTTGTTGATAAAGTGAAAGTAGTTTCATAGGAATAGTATTTTATATCGGGATCAGATTCATTGTGAACATAGTGTTATTCGTTGTGCTCTTTGTGTTGAAAAAATAAAACCACAATGATCACAAAGGTTTTACTCAAAGTACACAAGGATATTATGAACATTTCGATGTTCCATCTTCAATTGATGCGATATAAGCGGTTAATGGTAGCTTCATTGCTTCGGTATAAGCCATACTGATATCTGTTACCAATTTTTCAATTGCATCTTCTTTAACCAGGTTGATCGTGCAACCACCAAACCCGCCACCCATCATCCTTGCACCTGCAACCGAGGGGATATTTTTTAGATACTCAACCAAAAAATCAAGTTCTTTACAACTTACATCATATAAATTCCGCAATCCCATATGTGTCAAATACATTTTTTCACCCAACGCTTTAATATTCCCATGTTTAAGGTCTTCACAAGCTCCCAGCAATCGTTCATTTTCCTGTACAACATATTTACATCGTTGGTAAACGACAGGGTCAAAAAGCTCCACAAATTCATTCAGCATTTCTATCGTTACATCTCTTAAATTTTTTACAGTTGCATGATGTTGAGCAACAAGTGAAACTCCTTTTTCACATTGTTGTCTCCTGGTATTATATTCTGATGCGGCCAGATTGTGTTTTACGTTGGTATTGAGTAATACGATCTTATAGCCGTTTAATTTAAATGGGACATATTCATATTCGAGTGACCGGCAATCTAATTTTATGACATGATCCTTTTTACCAAACATACTTGCAAACTGGTCCATGATCCCACAGTGAACGCCAGCGAATACATGCTCTGCTTTTTGGGCAAGGGTAACCATTTGTAAACGATCTAAACCCAGCAAAAAGATGTCATTCAAAGCATAAATAGTTGCACATTCCAATGCGGCAGAGGAGGAGAGGCCAGCTCCGATAGGTACATCCCCGTCTACGACAACGTTAAATCCCGAAAGGATAAAACCTTTTTTCTGCAACTGGTCTACAACACCCAATACATAATTTGCCCATTGTGTTGTTGACTTTTCAACTTTGTTGATGTCGCCGGTATAGCTTTCATTGAAGTCGATGGCATAAAGGTTTATTATATTGTCAGACCTTTTGCTGATAGCGATGTATATATTTTTATCGATTGCAGCAGGCAATACAAAACCTTCATTGTAATCGGTATGTTCACCTAATATATTTACTCGCCCCGGTGAACGGAATATGGAAGGACTTACTCCAAATTTTTGTACAAAAGAATTAGTTATTTTTTTTATCATAGAACTAAATATGCGTTAAAAAATCTTCACGCAGATTTTCACAGATTTCATATCCGCAGATCTGCGCAAAGATTATCTGCAGAAATCTGCGTGCATTTTATCTGCGTTTATCTGCGGGGGTTTATAATTCCATCATTTCAGATATTTTTTACTAATATCCTCATATTTCATCATCATTTCAGCATTCGCCTTACCATCCTTATCAAAAAACTGTTCCCAGGTATTCAATGGTTCCCAGATACAGGTTCCCTTGCCTCTTCCGTTGGCAACTGTAAAAGCCAGTTCATTGATCTCCTTTTTTCGATGTGAGTATTCAACGACGTTCACATCCTTGTTATATCTTTTTGAAAGATCATCAATGTTGTATTCAAGGTCTGCCAGAGTACAATGCCATCTTGGATAATACGATAACCCGATCACATCAAACGGAACGCCGCGATTGACCATATTATCAAGAAAGAATTTGCTTTCATCATTTTGTCCGCCCAAAGCAATATGCAACATGATACTTGTTGATGGAGATACCGCTTTCACAGCCTGTATACCTGCATAGATCAATTGTGCCAGGCTGTCCATATTATTAATATGACCATGCGGCCAAACCATACCGTGATTGATTTCGTTTCCGATCTGTACCATGTCTGGCGCAGTGCCCTGGCCTTTTAATGCCTGCATCACTTGCTTTGTATAATCGTACAAAGCTTGTTTTAATTCTGTTATCGTTTTACCTCTCCATGCTGCAGGCATATGAGCGTGTTGGGGGTCGGCCCAGAAATCACTGTAATGAAAATCGAGTAATATTTTCATACCGGCAGCTTTCGTTCTTTTGGCCATCCGCAGGGTATGTTCCAGGTCACAGAATCCTTCTTTAGGCGAATAGCCACTATCCCTTGCCGGATCATTGAAGATGCGCAAACGGATATAATTGAATCCATGATCTTTCAAAATATTAAATACATCTTTTTGTTTTCCATCGGTATCATAGAATTTCTTTCCACGGCTTTCCAGTTCTGGAAGGTGAGAAATATCTGCGCCGAGCATTTTATCAACTTTTGTTTCTTTGAATGGAAGAATCGGGAATGTATTGCCGGATGTGGTTACATGATGAGGAGTGCCGGGTTGTATCGTCATAATATCAGTAGCTCCAGCCCATATACTATCAGTCTTTGCTTCGAAATGTATTACTGATTTGGTTAACCCGGCCTGCAATATCACCTGGCACTTGCCATTGAACAAATGCCTTTGTGCAACGGTATCATTGTATTTATCTTGTTCATGGCTGCTGGGGTCACCATTGCCTGCACCTATAATTTTTGCATCACCTGTTACAGAGAATTTGATAAGATTATTTGCAGTAGGAATCTCACGCCCCTCACCATCGATAACACTTATATTTATGACTGTTGCATCTTTGCCATCAGCAATCATCGTAGTTTTATAAGGACTTACTACAACATCAACAGCCTTTCCGGTTGTTTCAACTTTTGAAGTAAGCTTTCTTCCCTGTCCGACCGTGCCATCCAGGCGGGCTTTTTTATAAGCAATTGCTTCTAATGTTCCGGGTTCGTATTTTACCACCCATTGCAAATGTCCATTGCGTGGCATATCTTTTTTACCCTGGCTTTTTCCGTTGAGAAATAACTCTACATTATCCGCATTGCTGTTCACCCATACATCAATGGGTTGCCCTTCTTTGCCGGGCCATGTCCAGTGGGGAGAAATATGTAAAACATCTTTATCGGTCCACCATGACTGATAGTAATAATATATATTTTTAGGAAAACCGCAAACATCCATAATACCAAAATGTGAATTGATATTGGGCCACTTGAACGGTGTTGGTTCTCCCCTATAGTCGAGTCCGGTCCAAACAAATCCGCCTAACCAGTAATCATTGGGTGCTGCCAGATTCCACCAGGTTTCTGCCGTGCTGGCCCACCAGGGAGCTGTAATATCCTGATCGGGGAGATAAGCTTTTATGGTATCTTTCGTGTATTGCCCACGGGTAGTTACGGTACTGCCCATTTCTGTTCCTATGATGGGTTGAGTTGGATAATCTTTATGATAATCTGCAACTGCAAACTGCCTGTAATTAAAACTGCGAACCGGAATAACTTCATTGATTCCATTGAATACATTGCCTACATCAGCAGCATAAGTACTAACGCGGGTATGATCAAGTTCTTTTTGCTTTGCCAAAAGTGATAACGCTATTTGTTTGCCGGTACCTGTTGTGTGAACCCAGCCTTCCTCATTTCCGATTGACCACATAAACACAGATGCCCTGCTTCTGTCGCGTTTAATGAGCCATTCCCAATCATTCATGTATTGCGGGCTGCTACTAAGTAACCTGTTCTCATCCATAACCAACATTCCAAGGCTGTCGCAGGCATCGAGTAATTCCTTTGTTGGTGGATTGTGACTGGTACGATAAGCATTGGAACCCATTTGTTTCAGTAAAAAAATTCTGTAATACTGAAGGTAATCGGGTAGGGCAGAACCCACACCAGCATGGTCCTGATGGTTATTGGTGCCTTTGATCTTAATATATTTTCCATTAAGGAATAAACCGTTTGTTTTAATTTCAATCGTTCGGATACCGAAACGAACTTTATCACTATCAATTATTTTACCATTTAATTTAACAACAGGAATGACACGGTAGAGATATGGATCTTCCAATGACCAAAGCCTTGGTTTATTAAGGGTGATTTTTTGTTTGATCGTTTTTCTTGCATTGATACTAAGTGAAACAGGCTGATCATTTGTCTGCCCGATCATTTTTCCATTCCTGTCTGTTATGATGGCAGACACGGTAATTTTTGAATAATTATAAGATTCATTTGCCAGCGTTGTTTCAATATTTACCGTTGCCATATTGTTTTGAACAGTTGTATGAACATAAACCGGGTTTTCATCCAGGTGAACTGGATGGTATTGATTCAACCATACATGCCTGTAGATACCAGCTCCTTCATAGAACCAACCTTCATACTGTGTTGCATCTACCCTTATGGCTAAAACATTTTCTTTTCCATAACTGAGGTAATTGCTCACATCATATGATACTCCAACATAGCCGCTCTTATTATTGCCAAGGTAAAAACCATTTATCCAGAAAGAGGCATCACGAAAAACTCCGTCAAATTGAATTTGGAAGCGCTGGCCTGAATCATTTTTGTTGACTGTAAAATGTTTTCTGTACCATCCGATACTTGTTTCGGGGTATTCACCCCCAACAGGTTTATAGCCGTGCGACTGAACATCAAAATTAGTTGAATTGATAAAGGGTAATTCAACAGCCCAGTCGTGTGGAAGGGAAAGTTGCCTCCAGTTGCAATCATTGAATGTTGGATCAATGGCAGTTTTTGGTGCAGCACCTGTTTTGGAAAAGATGGTTGCAATGCCGTAATTAAAATCTTTCAATGGGTCATTGGCGTTTCCTAAAGCAAATTTCCAGTTATCGTCGAAGTTTATTCTTGTACGTTGTTGTGCAGAAGAGTTGAGTGAGCCAAATAGTAGCAAGCTAACCAATAAGTAATGTATGTTTTTTCTTTTCATTTTTCTGCTTTGACCTCACCCCCAACCCCTCTCCAAAAGAGAGGGGAGCAGCATTTTACGGTTATGAAGTAATTTATATAATCAAGGAATTCAAGTTTTATAAATTAAAAGCATTCAAAGCAGCAGTTGGCCTACCTGAGTTATCAAATGCGCCAAGCGAATATCCCTGCCAGTTATTATAAGCTTCCGGCTCCCAATAAATTACGCCTAATCCTTTTTTATTAGTCAGTGACTTTACCTTGTTGATGAGGTCTGTAATGAATGAATTGCAGGCAGCTGGCCGGTCCCAGCTCATGCCCACTTCGCAAACCATTATTTCCGAACCATATCTTGAAACCATATCATTCATATTTGTAAGGCATTGGCTGTTTAATGTTGCCCAGTTGCTGGCAGACGGATACAATGACATACCGATCACATCCCAGGTGGCGCCAAATGATTTTAATCCATCTAAGTTCCACCTGAATAATCCATTGTCGTAGCCATTAGAAATGTGCACCATAACTCTTATAAGAGGATTGACAGCTTTTACAGCATTGTAACCTGCTTTGAAGAACTTTGCATAATTAACCATATTTGTTGATGCTTTTCCTTCGGGCCATAACATGCCATCATTGGTTTCGTTACCAACCTGCACCCAATCTGGTGTAATACCATTTGCTTTTAGAGTAGTCAGAACTTCATATGTGTGATTGTATACGGAAGTTTGAAGTGTGGCAATATCCTGCCCAATCCATGCAGAAGGTTTTGTTTGTTGACCCGGGTCTGCCCAAGTATCACCATAATGAAAATCGATCATGATCTTCATGCCAAGGTTTTTTGCACGGATTGCTTTTGCAACGACATCGGCAGTATTATTCCACCCGCCGACAGGGTTTACCCAAACCCTTAGCCTGATGGAATTCATCCCCAGGCCTTTGAGAAGTAGCATACATTCCTTTTCTGTACCGGAATTATCATAAAATTTTATGCCTGATGCTTCCATTTGAGTTAACCAGCTTACATCTGCACCTTTAGCAAAAAATGTAGTTGGAGCAAAGATGGTATCGGTAGTAGACTTTTCACATTCGGGTAATGCAAAAAGGGTGCATAATTGAAAAAGTATATTTATCAATTTCATATTTTTAATAGTAGTTAACCGCTAAGACACGAAGTCGCTGAGTTATTTTTGCGCCTTACGGTCATATTTTTCTCTTATTGATGAATTCC
>JANOPU010000333.1:0-2112 GCA_031422055.1 Ferruginibacter sp. | reverse complement strand
GATTCGGTTGCCATGATCAGCGAGGCCATTAATGACCTCAGCGATATCAGCCGCAGCATGAGTTCTGAAATAATATTGAATAATGGGTTTATCAATGCACTTGAATTTGAAATTACACAGCTTAATAAATCAGGGTTATTTCAATTAAAGTTGCAGGTATCTGGCGAACCGGTCTTTCTTGAATCACAAAGAGAACTGGTTCTGTTCAGGATCGTACAAGAGGCTTTGAATAATATTGTTAAACATGCTGCCGCCGGAATAATTTCGATCTCATTACATTACGATGAAAAAATATTGGTACTTAAAATTATTGATGATGGTAAAGGTTTTCCAAGTGAGCAAAATGTTGAAATAGGTACCGGCTTATGTAATATGAAGCGCAGGGCCGGTTTGCTGCAGGGAGACTTTGCCATTAACAGCCAACCCGGCAATGGTACAGAAATTAGTATTAAAATCCCCCTATATGAAAAATAGCAAATCATACAAGGTCATCCTGGTTGATGACCATACCCTGTTGCGTGATACCCTTGCAACATTGATCGATTCTTTTGAAGAATGTAAAGTAATAGCGCTGGCGTCAAACGGACTGGCACTGACAAAGATCATTGATAAAGGTAAGGTTCCTGATCTGGTAGTTCTGGATCTGAATATGCCATTGATGGATGGGTATGAAACAGCCCAATGGTTGCAGGAAAAATATCCTTCTGTGCGGATATTGATATTAACGATGTACGATTCTGAAATTGCGTTGATCCGTTTGTTGCAAATGGGAGTAAGAGGATTCCTGAAAAAAGATATTCATCCCGACGAATTAAAAAATGCACTGTTATCAGTTGCAGAAGATGGGTATTATTATTCTCACAACACCACCGGTAAGCTGGCAGGTTTTTTTCAAAAGAGCTACAATAATAATTCCTCATTTGAAAAAGCAATTTTGACAAATACCGATATTGAATTTTTAAAACTGGCCAGTACTGATATGACTTATAAAGAGATCGCACACGCTATGAAGATCACTCCAAGAGCTATTGATGGATATCGGGATGGTTTATTTAATAAACTTGATGTAAAAAGCAGGGTAGGGCTTGCCATTTATGCGGTAAAAAACGGGATAGTAACTTTTTAGGAATATTTTTTTTCCAATTGTCCTCATAAACCAATTTTTTGTCATCCTGAACAAAGTGAAGGATCTCATGAAAACTAATACTACTACCAGGGAGATCCCTCGTGCCTCGGGATGACAGTACAGTTTGGATTTTGAGTATGCCGCTAACTATGAGGTTACTCAATCAACTTATTCCTCATACCATACATGATTAACCCGCCAATGGTTTTAGCATTTACCTTGGTTTTCATATTCTGACGAATGGTCTCAATAGTACGGGGGCTTAAAAAAATCACTTTGGATATCTCTTCCGTGGTTTTATCTTCAGCAAGCAGTTGCAGTATTTTTATTTCTTTCTCATTAAAATGGATGGGTGTATTGGTGCCATAATGCTGCCGCACATTTTTTTTCTGCATCAGTTTACCCATCACAGCCTTATTCACCAGTTCATTAAAATAAAAATCATCGTTCATACAGGTTAAAATAGCTTCATAGATCTCTTCCGGGTCGGTCGTTTTGGTCAGGTATGCATTGGCGCCCATTTCCATCATCTTACTGATCATCTGCTGGTCATCGTACATGGTCAGTACAATGATCTTGATGTCTTCATACTCTTTCCTGATAAGCTGGATGCCGTTAATGCCATCAATCTCCGGCATCCGGATATCCATCAGTAAAACATCGGGTTTTTTTATGGCTATCTTGTGCATCATATCCTTGCCGTCCTCTGCTTCCCAAAGCATTTTAAGATTGGCTTTTCCTGCAAGTGACATTTTAATACCGTCACGAAAGATTTTATGATCGTCGGCAATGGCGATTTTGATCAGATTTTCAGTAGACATTATTCGATTTATTGGGGTTAGTTGTAAGAATTTTCAAATTACTATTTTCAACTGATAAAAAAATATTTTAACCGAATATTTTAATCTAAAATTTAATTATATCATTGATTATCAATATATAAATTAATTATTGATGCGTAAATATACGATTATTGAATCACGTAA
>JANOPU010000332.1:0-10976 GCA_031422055.1 Ferruginibacter sp. | reverse complement strand
GCTGGTAAAAAATACCTCAGCCATTGCCAGTGAATGAATTGAAGAAACAAGGTTGGTTCATGCAACCAGGCCATTAACCTGTTGAAAGTAGATAGTTGAATGTTTTGTTCTTTCCCAAATGCCTGGATATCCTGTCGCCACAACATTTTTTCTTTGATCTCTTTTACCGATTGTTGTCTTTCGAGTATCTCATTATGATTTGCAGGATTTAATAACCAGTTGGCCAATTGAGCTGCACCCATATCAGAAGTGGTACGGTTTGTAAACTGAAACAGGGAAGCATGTCCGAAAATATCAATATCTGCTGCATAAAAATGTTCTTTAGGAAGGTATTCAGCGCCATCTCTGAATTGAAAATATTCACCATTTATTGCTTTTAATTCATCTTCATTAATTGCGATCAGTAGCCCCAGGTGTTTAATAGCAGCTTTGTTTGCGAGGTCTTTATATACCAGTTGAATAAAAATAAAAAGTAATAATATTGCAGTTATGATAACCCAGATCATTCCAATGCTCCACAATAAATAAAATGCAGCAATAATGGCTGCAATTGATCCAAACCGGATCACGCCTAAAAATGATTTCAATTTCAACAACTTTTTCTGTTGGAACTTAAGATCATCCAGCCTTTTTAAATAAACAGTTTTTGGATCCATTAATAAAATATATGTTGCTTCGCAAAAGTAATGGAATGTAATTATTGAAAATTTTAATTTCTTTTGATAGATTACAGGTTCTGTAGTGAAGACATTATTTCTTTTGAGAAAGGTATTATCATCAAATTAATTCGTCATTGCGAGGCACGAAGCAATCTGTGGACATAAACTGATAGATTGCTTCGTTCCTTACAATGACGTTGTTCCTTGCAATAACGGTGTACCTCCTAATGACGGGCATTTTGTGTAATTGATACATACTATTAATCTGATACTGTTCCCCACCCTTAATGAACTTTATTTTCACTAATAAAATCATATCTTTAATTCTCACAATTTTTACTTTATTATGAATAAAAAATGGCTTCTTATTTTCTCACTTTTTTTATCCTTTTCAGGTTTTTCACAGAAAAAATCATTTTCTGAAAAAGACTATGCTAAGAATCCATATTGGATTGACATGATGAATACAGAAGGTGTAAATTTCAATGAAACGATCAAAGCCTATGACATTTACTGGCAACACCATGATCAGCCCGAAGAAGAAGGCGACAGGTACACCGGCAAAGGGGAAAAGGATAATAAAAAGATCTCCAAAAAAGAATTAAAAGATCGCAGAGCAGGAGCAACCATGCGTTTCGAGATTAAGAAATTCGAGCACTGGAAAATAAAGAATGAACCCTTTGTAAAAGAGAACGGCAATATTATGACAGCCGCTGAGAGAATTAAATTCCACAACGAACATCAATAAATTATTTCTATGTCTATTACCAGGTTACTGTTAATCATATTTTATTTTATATCAATTCAGACATCGGCACAAACCTGGAAACAGACCGGGCCGGTAAACTTCCCGGTGAATGTCAGCGGTCAGATCAATGGCATTGGAAGGGTAACACAAATTAAATTTCATCCCACCCTTCCTAATAAATTATATATAACAAGTGCCAGTGGTGGTGTATTCAGCAGCAATGATAACGGTAATAACTGGACGCTGATGAATACAGATAAATTTCCTTCAACTGCCTGTGCGTCCATTTGTATCGACCATACAAATGACAATATCATTTACCTTTCTACCGGTGACCCCAATTATTACGGTGCTGATTTTGGCATATATAAAACAACCAACGCTGGAATAACCTGGGCAACTGCTAATGCAGGCATCGGTAACCGAATGGCGCTTGAAATGATCATGGATCCTGTTGATCATAATATCGTTGTAGCTGTAACAAACGATGGTATCTGGCGTACAGTTGATGGTGGCTCAATCTGGACAAATGTAAAAAGCGGTGGAGCGTTCCGTGATATGAAACGGAGGCCAAACAGTAATACATTGTATGCAGTTACAGCTTCTCAGTTCTGGATAAGCAATGACTTTGGGCTTTCTTGGAGCCAGGTATCTTCAGGACTTACAATTCCAGCCGGTACAAATGGATTGCGTATAGGTGTAAGTGCTGCTGACAATAATATTGTGTATGTTATTGCAAACGGGGGGAACGGGGTTTTATTCAAATCGACGGATGCAGGCACCAATTTTTTCCAATCTTATAGCAGCAATACACAATGCATTGTTTGCTATGATGAAGACCCTGCCAATCCGGGACAGGGCAATTATAACCTGGGCATGTGTGCCGATCCTTTTGATGCCAATCATATTTATGTTGTAGCACATTGTTTATGGGAAAGCAACGATGGCGGAATCAGCTTTCAGCAAAAAACGGAATGGTATGCCGAACTTCATACAGACCATCACCAGGTTGAAGTCAGTCCGTATGATGTGAATCAATTGTGGAATGTAAATGACGGGGGTGTATGGAAGCGTACAGGCACCAATGATAGTTTGTGGGATGCTAAAAGTGATGGTATCGGTGCTACGGAAATTTATAAAGCAGGACAAAGTCCGATGAATAAGAATATTATCAGCATAGGAACACAGGACAACGGAGAACTATATTATGATGGCATCTGGAAAACAAACCGTGGAGGCGATTGGACCAGCAGGGTATTTTTTGATCATTCGCCCGAAAACACTATTTATTATCTGGGGAACGGACAACGTCGTTCCTTTGTACCTTATGGCGGCAGCAGCAGTTATAACAGCCCTTTTACTGCAACAAATAATTCGAGGATCGCATTTCACCCCAATCAGCTTAATCTGAGTATTTTGGCAAAGGATAATATTTTTTTGACTACCAATCTTACAGCATCTTTACCAACCTGGACAAATATCTACACTACAACAAATGCCATCAGGGGGCTTTGTATTTCAACAGCTGATTCAACAATCGCATATATTGTTTCCAATACTTCAAAATTTACCCGCATCACTAATTTATTAGGCACACCGGTTGTAACTGCTCTTGCTGCTCCAAATTCCACCTCCTCACAGGGATCTGTAGCTGCTGTAAAGGGAAATGTTAATGTGGTTTATCTCAGTTGTAATAATAAAATATATCGTTCCATCGATCAGGGAAATAACTGGGCAGATATTACATTCAATTTACCCGGTACCAATATCTTGAAAATCTATCATGATGATTTTAGTACTGACGAAACAGTTTATGTATGTACGGGCAATAAGGTTTACACAAAAAATATTACATCATCTAACTGGACAGACATTACTTATAACTTACCCAGTATTGCTAATATTACCGACTTTATGATCTATAATAGCGGTACGGTTGCCAGTAAATTAAGAGTTAGCTATTACGGGCGTGGTGTTTGGGAATATGCGATGCATCCGAATTACCTTCCGGTAGCCAATTTCAGTGGTGACAATGTATATGTTTGTACCGGACAGTCAGTTCAATTCACTGACCTGAGTGATGGAGATAACCTTACATATAACTGGAGTTTTCCCGGAGGAACACCTGCAAATTCAACATCACAAAACCCATTGGTATCATATCCTGCTGCCGGAACATATAGTGTAACCCTTGTTGTTACTAATTCGGCCGGTTCAGATACCAAGACGATCAACAGTTATATTATTGTTGGCAATAACACGGCACAGATCATTAAAGAAGGATTTCAGGGTACGGCTTTCCCTCCTGTTGCATGGTCATTGCAGGATGCCGGAAATGACGGAATGAACTGGTATAAAAGCAGTGCAGCCGGTGGTTTTGGTAACAGCAGCAGGTCGATAGCCTTTGATAATTATAACAACGATACAGAAGGAAAGAAAGATCAGATTCGTTTACCCGTTCTAGATATGACCCAATTTTCTGCGGTAAAACTTACATTTGATGTTGCTTATGCTCCATATAGCTTAACTACATACCTGGATAGCTTATTAGTTGGGGTGTCAACAGATTGTGGTGTTAGCTTTAACTATCTATATATTAAATATGGCAATTTACTGGGCACAGCACCTGTAAATACCAATGTTACGTTTATACCATTGGCAGGACAATGGAGAAAGGATACCATTATTTTGAATAATTATATTTCTTCAAATAACCTGTTGATCGCATTTGAGAACAGGGGCCGGTTTGGACAACAGTTATTTGTTGATAATATTAACCTGCTTGCAGATCCAACAACTAAGTTTACAGTAAATGATACAACCATCTGCGCAGGCACCAGTATCAATTTTACAGATCAGAGTACAGGATTAGTAAATAGCTGGAGTTGGGCGTTCAACGGAGGCACACCATCCACATCAATCCAGCAAAATAATTCCGTAACATATAACACTGCTGGTTTATACGACGTCACTTTAACAACCGGAAATGGCAGTGGCAGCCAGGTAAAAAGCAAACCAGGTCATATAAGGGTATATGATCTACCTGTGCCGGTTATAACAGCTTCTGGCAACCTTCTCACAAGTAATATCAGTGGAGCAAGTTATCAATGGTTTCTAAATAATAATATTATAGTCGGAGCTGTACAACAATCATATACTCCGCTTGAAAGTGGCAATTATACTGTATCGGTAGTTGATGTAATTGGCTGTAGCGGCATCTCGGTCCCGTTTGTGTTTACTAAATTAGAAGCCGGCATGACTGATATATTAGTTTACCCGATACCATCAGATGGATCAATTACGGTAACATCAAAAACGATCAAGGGCCCTGCAACTATTAAATTATATAATGCTATAGGTGCCTTGGTACTTGATAAATACCTACTGGATATTTCTTTACTAAATGAAATAAATATCAGGAATGTAGCTACTGGGGTTTATGAATTAAAAGTGATGACCAATGCAGGTGTTTTTGTTAAAAAAATTCAACGAAGTGGGTATTAATAAGCAGCCGAAATACTTTTCGTAACTTTGCAGATAGTAAAATTAGCATCTAGCATCTAGCATCTAATTTCCCGGGGCTGACCGGTTTTGACAGCATAGCTCTTTGTAAGTGTAAGCATGTAGTGCGTTGGATAATTAGCACTTAAATCTGAATATTCAAACTTTTAAATGGCAATACTCAGTATGCCATGGCTGCCTAATTAAATTAGGTCGTCATTAGGGCCGTTGAACGGGCTTGCCTGTTGCCAGGTTCCTCCGCCGACTCAAAAAGAAAACGGGATGCTGCAACCGAATGATGTGACGGTTGCTTAAGACTATTCTTCTAAGGAAATGATTGGTTTGTTATGCCCCTGCCGTTTCCCGACAATCAATGCATAAATAAACATGTAGAAAGCTTATGACGAATATGTTTGGACCAGGGTTCGATTCCCTGCAGCTCCACTGGTAAATTCTACCAAAACGCTATAAATTAACTGTTTATAGCGTTTTTTATTCCTCTCCATCTACCAAATCTTATTATTTTTCACCATCTTTTAGGTAAGTAGGTTCGGGAGTCAACACTACAAAACCGAAGCATTAATTCTGGTCTATATTTCTACACTTTGGTTTTCTCCAATTCAAGCGCAAATATTCCGATCTCTGCAACTCTATTTTGCTGTTTCATATCTGGTTTATCTGGTTAAACCAGATAAACCAGATATTATAAATTAGTCAACAATTTTACTGCAATAATGATCTATTTTATAATTTTTACTGCAATCTTATGAGTTTTACTGACTTGTTGCCATTGTATATAAATTTTACTGCAATTTGACTAAATTATATTAATTTTACTGCAAGTTGTGCCCATTCTATCAGTTTTACTGCACACTTATCAATTTTACTGCAAGAAGCATATAAATTTAAGTTATGGCAAATAGCCCGGTGGGTAGCTTATGGTTACAACAACATTTCCAACTTAATAGGTACATTCTATCTCACCGTTCATATATTGGCCCAAGGAACAAGATCGAATTATATGAAGATGGAGGAATAGAAGAAACATTCGGTCCTAAATATGAGCCAAAAATATCAAATCCGTTTTCACACATAGAGTTTTCTTTAAAGTACGATGACCTAAGCCTTGAATTTTTATTGGCTGTTTTCGAAAAGATAACTCTGGAAGATGTGGTAAATTATATAGCCGGAAATCCCTCAAGAAAATATGAGCGTTTTATTGGTTTTTATTATGAATTATTAACTGGCCGGCAAGTTAATCTTGATGAGCCTGTAATCGGAAATTATATTGACCTGCTCGATGATAAAAAATACATTACCGGTAAGCCAATAAAAAACACAAGATGGCATATTAATGACAACCTACTAGGCGTTAGAAACTTTTGTCCAGTTATAAGGCGAACAAAAGCTTTGCAAACTTTATTGCAATCCGATTTAAAGGAACAGATTCAACAATTAACAAAAAGCTATCCTCCGGATATTTTTTATAGGGCAATAAACTATCTCTACACAAAGGAAACTCGTTCCTCATACGAGATAGAAAAGGAGAAACCATCTCCCGAACGGGTGCAAAGGTTTATCTCCTTACTTACACAAGCCGGGGAACAACCAGGTGATATTCTACTTAGTGAAGAAAATCTTACTAAACTGCAAAACGTAATTGTTGATCCACGCTTTGCAGCAACTGGTTACCGGGATTTTCAAAACTATATAGGGCAATCACTTCCCAACTTTAAGGAAATAATACATTATATCTGTCCGCCGCAAAGCTATCTGGATTCCCTCATGCAGGGATTGATGAATGCTGTTACAAAAACGGAAGGTGCTCCACCAGTGGTACGAGCAGCAGTAATAGCCTTCGGTTTCGTTTTTGCTCATCCTTTCGAAGATGGCAATGGAAGGATACATCGTTTTTTAATCCACGATATGCTTACCCGTGATGGTATCGTCCCCAAAGGATTGATTATACCTGTCTCTGCACATATGCTTAATAATATGCCGGCATACGATCAGGCGCTCGAAGTATATTCTGTACCGCTAATGCAACGTGTCAGCTATAACAAAACACCCGAAGGAGAAATCATTGTTACCAATTCAAAAGAAGTTGAAAGCTATTTCCGTTACCCGGATCTTACAGCACAATGTTCCTATCTGGCACATACGATAGAAGCTACTATTACAGATGATATGACGGATGAACTGGAGTATCTGCTTCATTATGACGAAGCGAAAAAAGAAATTCAGGCAATAGTTGATATGCCCAACAAGGATATAGACTTGATGATTGCATTTTTACATCAAAACAAAGGCGTATTTCCCTATAGAAGGCGCAAACAATTTCCAAAGTTGACTGATCAGGAAATTACCTCCATGCAAAAAGCTTTTCGAAATGTATTCCAATTGACACCGATAAAAGACGCAGAGTAACCTGTGCATGGAAAATTTAGAGCAAGGCATAGGTAAAGTATAAGGAAAAATAAATCGAATATTTTCTATAGCACTTTAGTAATATTTTGAATTAATCAATACCAGTTAGGAATTTTTTCAGGCTGGATTATTAATGAAACCCTTTCTTAAAATATGCCAGTTTTCCCCGACGAGCAAGTCAGAATCTTTAAAACGCTTTTCAAGGGCAGGGAAGATGTATTTGCAGTTCGTTGGGAAAAGGTAGGCAAAAGCGGCTATATGCCAGCTTACGATTTGAACTGGGATGAATTTTCAAAGCATAAAGCAAGTGGCGGAACATTGAAGGATTTTCCTTATAAACAGTTTTCAAAACTTACAGACCAAAGAATTATTAGTCACCTAACTGGGAGAGAAGTAATTGGTTTATATACTTTATTAGCAGATAATTCTTCCTGGTTTATTGTTGCAGATTTTGATGAAGTTCTGACAAGTAAAAAAAGCTGGGTAGAGGAATGCAGGATTTTCATTGAGGCATGCAACCAATTTAAACTTCCAGCCTATCTGGAACGTTCCAGAAGCGGAAAGGGTGGCCATGTGTGGATTTTCTTTGATGCAAATTATCCGGCCTATAGAAGTCGAAAAATAATTTTACATATTTTAGAATTTGCCGGTATCATTTCACCGTTTGATAAAAATTCCAATTACGACAGATTGTTTCCTAACCAGGATTATCATTCCGGTAAAGGCATGGGTAATTTGATTTCGTTACCACTTCAGAAGAAAGCGTACGAAAATAATAACTCCTGTTTTATAGATCCAGTTAGTATGACTTCCTTTAATGATCAGTGGAGTTTTTTACAAAATATACAAAGAGTTCCAGTCGAACGATTAGATGTAATCTTCAACACTATTGCAAACTCAACAACTAATGGTAAACAAATTTCTGAAAATACCATACCAGGTCAAAATGGAATTCAGGTTATTTTAAACAATCAAATTTTAATTTAAAGACAACAATTACCCCGGGGCTGATAAGTTATTTACGAGAAAACCTCAACTTTATTAACTCCGTTTATATTATTAAGAAGAAACTGGGCAAAAACACTTTCGGCACTGAGCCTTATTTCAGGATGTTGGAAGAAAAGGATGGTTTTGTTTTATTGCCCAAAGGTTTTATTGGTAAACTACTTCGTTTCTGTAATGAACAGAATATTAAATATCAGCTAGTCGATGAACGCAAAAAACTTACGGAAGTTAATTTCTCATTTAAAGCATCATTATATGAATATCAGCAGGAGGTAATTGAAGTGACCATTAAAAAAGAGATGGGTATTTTAGTTGCGCCTCCCGGATCAGGCAAAACCATAATAGGCCTTGCTATTGTGGCTCACAAAAAACAATCTGCTTTAATTATTGTTCACCGCAAGCAGTTGTTCGATCAGTGGGTGGAGCGTATTCAATCTTTTTTAGGTATTGCCGAACCGTTTATTGGTAAAATTGCGCCGGGCCAGCAAAAAATTGGCACACATATCACAGTAGCTATGATACAAAGCCTTGCCACAATTGATGCGGCAAATGAAATATTCAAGTCTTTTGGATTGATGATCATTGATGGATGCCATCATGTACCAGCGAAAACATTTAGACAGGTCATTCAGCATTTTACTTCTTACTATTTGTATGGTTTAACTGCTACGCCGATTAGAAAAAATAATGATGAAAAACTAATCTTTATTCATATTGGAGATGTTATTCAGGAAATAAAATTTCCTTTAACGAATAATTCACCTTCAAAAAAAGTATCAATAATAATCCGGGAGACTGATTTGCTGGTTCCATTTGATTATAAAACAGATAAAACGGAAACGCTTTACCAAATACTTATTCATGATTCTGAAAGAAACCGGTTAATTATTGATGATATTAAAACTGAAGTAAATACAGGCAAGAAGGTTTTAGTGCTTACAGAAAGAAAAGCACATGTAGAAGTTTTGTATCAGTACCTTAAAAATAAGTAGGAAGTAATAACTATTTCTGGCGATGATTCTGAATCATCAAGAAAATCGAAACTCAAACAAATTAAGGAGGGACAGTTTCAGATATTGATTTCTACCGGCCAATTTCTGGGTGAAGGAGCAGACCTGGATAATTTAGATTGTTTAATACTTGCTTATCCATTTGCTTTTGAAGGTAAATTAGTGCAATACATGGGGCGTGTGCAACGTACAGAAATTACTCCCATTATTTACGATTACAGGGACATTCTTATTGATTATTTAGAAAAACAATTCAGGCAAAGAAACCGGCATTATAAAAAACTAATGAATGCAGGACAGTTAGAAAAATTTGAAGAGTTGACTTTGATATTTAATGAGAATAAAGTTTTTGTTAATTCAGATGTCTGTGTTTTGCCAATAAGTTGTTTAGACTTATCTGTAGAGGTTGAAAAATTTAAAGAAGGAATAGCCTGGAAAGTTCGCGTACTAAATTATGATGAAGAAAGCGGAGAGCTAATAACAGAAATTATAGATTATCATGCGAAGCCGGAATTGAATAGTACCAAACAAGCATTATTACAGTTTTTAATAATTGATAAACTTAAATTTCGTTCAATTGACACTGCAAATTTATTGAGTGTTGTCCAACTAAAAAAGATTCCTATTGTTCAACAAATGTCTGAACCTGTTATCAATTATGAGGCTCCAAACCTGGTTAAAAAATCCTCAACCAGGCATTTAGAAAGAACGCTTTTTAAAACCATGAAAGTACCTTTCAATAAAATACTGTTTTTACATGCTTGTGTTTCCTTTCCATTATTCATTGATGAACTTAAACAGGAAATTACATTTGAGATTGGGAATTTCGATATAAGGCCGGAATTTGAAGCTATTAAAGACTACTTTATTAAAATTTTGAAGAAAAAATTAATTGTTGTTGAAATTGAAATCCATTATTCAGATAGCGAAATTATTTCTGCAACTGCAAGTTCCGAGGACATTGATAAAATCAACAGCAGCATTATTGATAGTGTGCGATTTGAGTTTGTAAAAAAAGAGATTCTTACATTCAAAGGGAAAGCCGATGGCTTATCTATTTTAAATACTTTGGATAATTTATTGGGTCAGGAAAATCAAGTTGCCGGAAAATTATTTAAATCAGAGGAGGAATTAATTGATGATATACTAAACATAAAGAACTCAAAACATTACCATCAACTACAATATCTTTCTTCCCAACATCTTTCCTCTGTCTTAAAAATCCGGTTTGTTATCAATCCCTTTTCATTTTTGTTTTTACTAGTTGGAGATAAAAAATATCACATTGTTTGGGAGACACTCAATAGTGAAGAAGCTACGTATGTCTGGCATTTTGAAAAATCAATGGATGCACTGCGAAATGGATTAAAAGAAATTGAAACTATTCTCAATGAAATAAAGTCCACCAGTAAACTGGATTTTCTCAGGAAGGAACATGACAATTTCAGCAGGATAATACATGACTATACTGATATCAAAAGTGGCTTTACTGTCTGGAAAGGTATACTGGAGCAAAAGCTGGAATAATGTGTAGTTCTGTTATTGGTTTTCGACCAATTTTTTGTACCTATGCCGTTTCCAAGATTGACCAGATGCAGTTACTTTTAGTTGATTAATATTTTTTAA
>JANOPU010000331.1:0-23030 GCA_031422055.1 Ferruginibacter sp. | reverse complement strand
GATATCTATACAGTAGAATCTTTACAATTCAGTAAGAAAAAACTGGAGAAATTTTCTGATCAAAATCCTCAACCAGCAAAAAATCACTACCGCCTTAAAATGTCATTGGAAGGAAGTAAAAGTGAATACTCCCAAACTATTGTGGTAATAATCGGTAAACCCACTAATTACTGGATCATGTACCCCGTTCCGGTACGTGATATTTTAAACCTTCAATACAACGGCAGTGATCCAATACAGGGCGTTATCAGCATTTTTATACAGAATATCCATGGATATATTCTTTTAAGAAATAGATTTTCTTCTTTAAACAGATCTTTTCAATTGCCCGTAAGTAATCTTGGGAAGGGCATTTATGATATCCGTATTGTAATTAATGGCGAGATTATATGGAATCAACGTTTTGTAAAATGATTTTAATAACCTCACCCCAGCCCTCTCCGAAGGAGAGGGAGTGTGATTGCGAAATCGAAGTGATTCTTTTTCAATAATCGTAATTTATGATCACAATGATGCTGCTAAGATTGCCATGCTAATATCCCCGCTAAAGGCTTTTATAAAATCTCCTTTTTTATTATAAACAAATAATGAAGGGAGGCTTTTTATCTTATAAAAAGTGGATAAGAAGTAGATGCCATCTCTTCCCATTGTAATCATAGGGTAATCAGCGATCTTATTTTCTTCATAGAATTTTTTTATATGATGAAAATCCAATGAAGCAACCATAATGATCTGAGTTTTTTTAAAAAGATCGATATGCTTGAGAAGATCTGTTGTTGCAGTCTTACAATGGCCACAATCTGGACTAAAAATAAAAATAATCGTTGCTTTTCTTTTTTCCAGGTCGTCCTTTGTAAATTTTAGACTATCAGGAGCTGTCATGATACTAAAAAGTGGTATCACCGGAAATCGTTGATAAACCGGTATACTATCTAACTGGGCATCAGTCTGTTGAAATGATACGATAAAAATAACCGCAATAAATATCCTTTTCATTCAATAAAAATAATTTTTTATCATGACATAAGCTGTTAATGGTTGGAAAAAAGCAAGCTTATTAAGTTTTCGTCATACCATTTACTATCCCTACTTTTGCAGCCTCCCGATAATGATCGGGATAAAAATAAAATTATACTATAATTATGGCAACTACAGCAGATATCCGTTCGGGATTGATCCTTAAAATTGAAGGCAGCTTATATTCTGTGATCGAGTTCGGACAGAATAAAACAGCCCGTGCGGCAGCAAAGGTTTGGGCAAAAATGAAGGGGGTTGATAATGCCCGAACGATTGAAATAACCTGGAACAGTGGTGAAACCATTTTCCCGGTAAGAGTAGAACGTAAACCATACCAGTACTTATATAAAGATGATACCGGGTATAGTTTTATGGATACGGAAACTTTTGAGCAGATTACAGTTGCCGAAGCAATGATCGATGCCCCCAAATTTTTAAAGGACGGACAGGAAGTTTCTGTTTTGATGAATGGTGAAACCGACCTTCCCATGAGTGTTGAATTACCAGATAAAATTGTATTGCTTGTTACCTATAGCGAGCCGGGAATGAAAGGTGATACAGCAACCAGGACATTAAAACCTGCAACAGTTGAAACAGGTGCAACTGTAAATGTTCCGTTATTTGTTAATGAAGGAGAAATGATCCGTGTGAATTCAAAGACGGGTGATTATATTGAGCGGGTTAAATAGTTTACTGCCCGCCCGGATGAACATCCGTTCGGACGGGGTTTATTAGTTTATTGGTTTATTATTCAATCAGAATATATTAAAAAGGGAAGTAAATACGCTTCCTTTTTTTATTTTTCTTTTGTTCCGGCGTATAATTCATATTCAAAAAGCCTGCAATCAATTTTACTTGTGTAAAACTCTATACGTCTTTTGGGTTTTAATCCGATCTTTTTGGCAAGCTCCAGGTTACCGGTAAAAATATATCCCAAATATCCTTTGCATTTTTGCTTAAAGAAATCTCCCATACGTTTGTATGTTTGCTCAAGTTCAGCTTCCACACCCATTCTGTCGCCATATTCAGGATTCAAATAAACTACACCTATTCCATTTTCAATGATCGTTGTATCCTCAAAATCACATACTGCAAAATCAATCATTTCTTCAACACCCGCAATACCTGCATTTACTTTTGAGATATTGATAGCATCTTCACTGATATCGGTTGCAATGATCTTCAAGTCAACTATCTGTATTACCTGTTTTTCCAATATTGAAAATGCATCGTCATACAATTTTTCTTCGTATCCAACAGCATGCATGAATGAATAATTATTCCTGTATAAACCCGGTCTGCGGTTTGTTGCAATCATTGCTGCTTCAATGGCTAATGTACCTGAACCACACATGGGATTGATAAATGGAGAACGCCTGTCCCATTTACCGGCGAGTATTGTTGCTGCTGCCAGTGATTCCAGCATAGGTGCTTTACCGGGAATTTTTCTGTACCCGTGTTTGGATAATGTTTCACCGGTAGTATCAAAAAATATTTCTGCCAGATCGTCCTTCCAATATAAATGAATTACTATGCCATTTAATTCAGATCCCGAATCCGGCCTTTCACCGGTCTTATTTCTAAACCGGTCGGCAATAGCATCTTTTACTTTTACATTGGCAAATAAATTATTGGTAATGGTTTCATTACTTACATTACTGCTGATAGAAAAATAACCTTTTACAGGAATGATATTTTCCCATTCATACTCCAGTAAATTATTATAAACATCCGTTGCATTATTTGCTTTGAATTCTTTTAAGGAGAACAACACCTGGCTTGCACAACGGAGGTTAAGATTTAATTTGATGCAATCCATCACAGAGCCTTCCAGTTCCACGCCGGTTTTAAATATTCTTACCGGTTTGAACCCCAATTCAATAATTTCCTGTTGAAGGTATGGCGATAAACGATTGCTGCAGGTAACGATGATTCGGCTGGTTGTACTGAATGAATGCATATTGAGCAAAGATAGCTGTTAGCCGTTTGCTAAAAGCTAACAGCTCAATAGTAAAGTTTTGACACTGATGTATAAATAAGGACTTAATCTACCTGCATTCAAGAAATTTAATTATTAACTTGTGTCATGGATTTTCAAAAAGAAATAAGGCTTGCTGTATTAATAGATGCAGACAATGTGCCTTACAGCAATGTAAAAGGGGTGATGGAAGAGATAGCCAAGTATGGCACACCTACTTTTAAAAGAATTTATGGCGACTGGACAAAGCCAACCGTATCCGGCTGGAAAAATGTTTTACTGGAAAATGCTATTACACCTATTCAACAATACAGTTATACCAGTGGAAAAAATTCCAGTGATTCTGCTTTGATCATTGATGCCATGGATATTTTATATTCAGGTAAAGTAGATGGGTTTTGCATCATCTCGAGCGACAGCGATTTTACCAGGCTTGCAACCAGGCTTCGGGAAGCAGGTATGAAAGTATTTGGCATCGGGCAAAAGAAAACGCCCAATCCTTTTATTGTCGCCTGTGATAAATTTATCTATATGGAAATTATTCCAATAGCTGATGAAATAGACACAACTGAAACAACTAAACCAAAAGAAGTAAAACAAAAACCGAAAGCTTCTGTTGATAAAATTGGTAAAGAAACGATCAAATCTATCAGAGTAACAATTAATGACCTGGCAGATGAAAATGGCTGGGCATTTTTAGGTGATGTTGGAAATCTATTATTAAAAAAACATCCGAATTTTGATCCAAGGAATTTTGGGTTTTTAAAACTCACTCCGTTGATCAAATCACTGCCTCAATTTGAGATCGATAAAAGAGAAACAGATAAGGCGGGGATAAAGCTGGTGTATATCAGGAATAAGGAATGAATGACCCCGCAGCAAGCTGCGAGGTATCTAAAAACAAAAAACAAATTGCCACAGACCTATCTGCCGATAGGCAGGTTCACAGATTTAATAGAATAAAAAATCTAATCTGCGAATCTGTGGCAATAAATATTTCATTCCCCCCGCAGCTGAGCTGCGAGGAATTCTTTAGATTAAAACCGATGCGGGATGCGGGATATGTTTAAGATTCACTCTTCAATAATGAGATGCATTTTTCCAGACTATCTTTCCAAAAAGGAATTTCAATATTAAATACTTCTTGAATTTTTGTGTTATCCAATACAGAATAATTTGGCCGTTTTGCAGGTGTAGGATATTCAGAAGAAGAAACGGGATTCACAAAGCAATTGCTTCCTGAAATTTCTTTGATAGCCAAAGCAAATTCATACCAACTGATCACTCCGCTGTTTGAATAATTATAAATCCCTCCTACTGGATCTTCATTTTCGGAAATGATTTTCATGATTACCTCAGCAAGGTCATTAGCATAAGTAGGACATCCAACCTGATCACTAACAACTGAAATACTTTCCTTTTCACTCATCAGCCGCAACATAGTTTTTACAAAATTCTTTCCAAAGCTGCTGTATACCCAGGAAGTTCTGATAATAATAGTATCGGGATCATTCTTCATTGCTTCTGTTTCTCCTAAAAATTTGGAAGCGCCGTAAATATTCACCGGATCGGTTTCATCGGTTTCCTTGTATGGATCTTTGGCCTTACCGTTAAAAACATAATCTGTTGAAATATGAATAAACAATGAATCAAATTTTTTACACACAGCAGCAAGATTGCCAACTGCGGTACCATTATTTTCAAAAGCAATTTCTTTTTCAATTTCCGCTTTATCAACTGCAGTATAGGCAGCACAATTAAAACAATAATTGATCTTATTATCATTAAACCATTTTTCTATTGCCGATGTATCTGTAATTGATAATTCATCTTTGGATGTAAATATAAAATTGAATTGAGGGAATTTACCGGCTATTGTTTTGAATTCCATTCCCAATTGTCCATTTGACCCGGTTATTAAAATATTTTTTTTATTCGTCAACAGTTAACAGGCATTAAGGTTTAAAGAAAAAATTATTTTTACAATTTGCGAAAGTTGGATGATTCATGTCTTTTTCAGAAATGATCTGTTTGTCTTCTGGTATCTTCCAATCAATATTTAAAGAAGGGTCATTGAATTGAATACCTGCTTCTGATTCTTTATAATAAAAATTATCACATTTATAAAATACTTCGGCAGTTTCACTCAGAACCGAATAAGCATGTGCAAATCCGTGTGGTATCAGTAATTGCTTATTATTTTCAGCTGAAAGTTCAAGAGCAAAAGTATTACCATAGGTTGGTGAACCTTTGCGCAAATCCAGTACAACGTCCAGAATATTACCAGTTAAAACCCGGATGAATTTTGTTTGTGCATGCGGTTCAAGTTGATAATGCAAACCACGGATCACTCCAAAAGAAGATTTGGCCTGATTATCCTGAACAAATTTTATGTTCACCCCTTCTGCAATACAAGTATTTTCATTGTAACTCTCCAGAAAATAGCCACGGCTGTCTTTAAAAACCACTGGTTCAAAAATCAGCAAGCCTGGGAATTCTGTTTTAATAAAAGGCATATAATAATTGATAATTTTTAAATTGATAAATTATATAACAGATAAAATATTTAAAATAGACAATTATCGATTGGAATACATTTGTTTAAAATATTCTATTGTTTCGGTCAATCCATCTTCAAATTTTTTTGTTGGTTGATACCCTAAAAAATTTTGTGCCAGAGAAATATCGGCCAGGGAATTTCTGATATCGCCTGCACGTGCCTCTCTATATGTGGGCTCCCAATTGCTATTCAGGAATTCTTTGCATGAATTATATAAATAGTTAACTGAAAATTTTTCGCCAACAGCTACATTATAAACTTTTTTCAAAGCATCTTTATTTTCTGTTAACATTCCTTTAATATTAACCTGTACGGCATTGTCTACAAAAGTAAAATCTCTTGTTTGCTCTCCGTCGCCATTTATATAAACCGGAGATTCATTAATGATCCCTTTTACAAATAAAGGTATAACGGCAGCGTAAGCACCATCGGGATCCTGGCGTGGGCCAAAAATATTAAAATAACGAAAACCGATGCAATTAATACCATAGACATCAGAAAAAACCTGTGCATACAATTCATTGGTTTTCTTGGTAACTGCATAAGGAGACAGGCAATTACCTATTTTATTTTCCTGTTTCGGAAGTGTGGGTTCATCACCATATACAGAAGATGAAGAAGCATAAACAAATTGTTTTATCTTATTATCAACTGCTGCTTTAAGCATATTGACAAATCCGCCAACATTTACTTCATTGAAATAGAGTGGTTCTTTAATAGAACGTGGTACAGAACCCAGTGCAGCCTGATGGCTAACATAATCAATTTTATCACAGGCAAGGTTACAAGCTTCTGCATTTCTGATATCAGCTTCTATAAATTCAAATGCAGCATATTTTTTCAGGATAGAAATATTTTTTTCAAAACCATTTGCCATATTATCCAACACACGTACTTTTTTTGCTCCATGTATCAATAAATATTCTGCCAAATGACTTCCTATAAAACCGGCACCACCGGTAACAAGGAAACTGTCTTTGCTGATGTCTTTTGTATGAAAAATATTACTCATAAATCTTATCCTTCTTGTATGATACTAACTTTTCTTTGCTAACAGCTTATAGCTATTAGCTGCAAGTTATAAGCTCCAATAAGCCCTGTTCTTTATTTTTCCTCTATAACTACCCTTAAGATCTGCTATCATTGCATGTGGTTTTGTAATAGAGGAAAAATAGGTATCATTCAAATCTTTATAATTACTGTGTGGAACTGTTACTATAACTGCATCATAATCATTGCCCGTTTTACTGATCAATTCAAATCCGTATTCATGTTGCAATTCATCACTGTTGGCCAGCGGATCTGATACATCTACATTTAATGAATAAGATTTTAATTCTTTCACAACATCAGCTACTTTACTATTGCGTATATCACTTACATTTTCTTTGAACGTAGCACCCATCACCAACACTTTAGCTTCCTTGATGTTCCCGTTATTCTTAATAATATGCTGTAATACTTTTTTAGCAACATATTCTGCCATTCCATCATTAATGACCCTGCCAGCAAGAATAACCTGGCTGTCATATCCTAATTTTTTTGATTTATAAGTAAGATAATAAGGATCTACACCTATGCAATGACCTCCAACCAAACCGGGTTGAAATTTTAAGAAATTCCATTTAGTACCTGCAGCTTCCAACACTTCAAATGTGTTGATGTCCATCTTATCAAAAATGATAGAAAGTTCATTCATTAAAGCTATGTTGAGATCGCGTTGCGTGTTTTCGATAATTTTTGCTGCTTCAGCTACCTTAATGGATGAAGCTTTGTGTACACCGGCTTTTACAACAAGCTCGTAAATTTTTGCAATAGTATCGAGGCTTTCGGAACAACAACCGCTTACTACTTTTACAATAGTGCTTATGGTATGTTCTTTATCTCCCGGGTTTATTCTTTCTGGAGAATATCCTATTTTATAATCATCAACTATTTTTAGCCCGGAGATCCCTTCAATGATCGGTACACAATCTTCTTCAGTACAACCAGGATAAACCGTGCTTTCAAAAACCACATAATCACCTTTCTTCAATACTTTACCGATTGTTTCGCTGGCCCTTTGAATAGGCACCAGATCAGGCACATTGTTTTCATCTACCGGCGTAGGCACTGCAACAATATAAAAGTTTGCTTTTCGAAGTACATCAAGGTCATTGGTAAATTCAATATCACAATTCTCGAAAGCTGCAGAGTCAAGTTCCTTACTTGGATCCACAGCATTTTGCATCATCGCAACTCTTTCTGCATTGATATCAAAGCCGATCACTTTAATTTTTTTTGCAAATTCCAATGCTATCGGAAGACCAACATATCCCAATCCAATAACAGCTAATATTTTTTTCTTTGCTAATAATTCCTGGTACATTTTTATTTTTTACTTTGAAATTCTTTAGGTAATTTATTCAATTCTTCTACAGGTATATTTTTAAAATACTCGTAAGTTATTTTCAATCCTTCGGCTCTGCTGATTACAGGTTTCCAGTTTAGTATTTCTTTCGCTTTTCTGATATCCGGTTGCCTTTGTTTAGGATCATCAATTGGTAATGGCTTGTAAACGATTTTTTGTTTAGTTCCGGTAAGTTTGATAATCTCATTTGCGAAATCTTTCAAAGATATTTCATCCGGGTTACCCACATTTAAAGGCTGGGTATAATCACTCATCAATAAACGATAAATGCCTTCAACAAGATCATCAACAAAACAAAAACTTCTGGTCTGGCTTCCGTCACCAAAAACAGTCAGGTCCTCACCACGCAATGCCTGCCCGATAAATGCAGGTAAAGCCCTTCCGTCATTTAATCTCATTCTCGGTCCGTAAGTATTAAATATCCGAATGATCCTTGTATCAACATGATGAAAAGTATGATACGCCATTGTTATTGCTTCCTGGAATCGTTTCGCCTCATCATAAACACCCCTTGGACCAACCGGATTTACATTTCCCCAATAATTTTCATCTTGGGGATGCACAAGAGGATCGCCATACACTTCACTGGTACTGGCAACAAGGATGCGTGCATTCTTTGCCAGAGCAAGTCCCAGGCAATTGTGTGTTCCAAGCGAACTCACTTTTAGTGTTTGAATAGGGATCTTCAAATAATCTATCGGACTTGCAGGAGATGCAAAATGTAAAATATAATCCAGTTTACCGGGTACATGTATAAATTTTGAAACATCATGATGATAGAATTCAAAGTTCTTTAAATTAAACAGGTGTTCAATATTTTTTAATTCACCCGTAATCAGATTATCCATACCGATCACATCATATCCCTCTTTTATGAAACGATCACATAAATTGGAACCCAAAAAACCTGCGGCTCCGGTAATTAAAACTCTTTTAGTAGACACTGGAATAAAGTTTGAATTATGAATTATTAATAACAATTGTTCTTCTGCCTATGCTCTCATAATAAAACCCTAATTCATTCATTTGAGATAAATCAAACAAATTTCTACCATCAAAAATCACCTTTGAACTTAATTTTGATGATACTTTATTAAAATCAGGCGTTCTGAATTCATTCCACTCAGTAGCAATAATAAGGGCATCGGCTTTATCAAGGGCATCATATTGACTGCCTGAATAATTTATCCTATTTCCCATTATTTCTTTCACATTCTTCATTGCCTCCGGATCAAATGCTGAGACCGTTGCACCTGCATTTAATAAAGCTTCTATGATATATAATGCCGGCGCTTCTCTTATATCATCCGTATTTGGTTTAAATGCAAGGCCCCATACTGCGAAATGTTTACCTGCTAAATCATTTGAAAAAAAAGCCATGATTTTTGTAAAAAGATGCAGCTTTTGTTTTTCATTAACATTCATTACTGCATCCAGAATCTGAAAATTATAATCTAATTGAGATGAAGATCTTGACAATGCCTGTACATCTTTAGGAAAGCAACTTCCACCATATCCGATACCGGGAAATAAAAATCGTTTACCAATTCGTTCGTCGCTTCCTATTCCCCTTCTAACCATATCAACATCGGCACCAAGCCTTTCACATAACTGAGCAATTTCATTCATAAAACTGATCTTCACTGCTAAAAATGAATTCGCAGCATATTTTGTAAGTTCAGCAGATTTTTCATCCATAAATATTATTGGATTTCCTTGCCTTACAAATGGTATGTACAGGTCGTTCATTAATTTAATAGCTCTTTGAGAAGTAGTACCAATAACTACCCTGTCAGGTTTCATAAAATCATCTACCGCAACACCTTCTCTTAAAAATTCAGGATTTGAAACTACATCAAAACAGTTTTCAATATTTTCTCCTGAAAATGCAATGGCGCTTTTTAAAATAGTTTCTTTTACTTTTTCAGCCGTACCAACCGGCACGGTACTTTTATCTATAATGACCTTATAATCGCCTGGCTTTATTAATTTTCCTAGTTCTGATGCCACTCCAAGGATATATTTCAGATCAGCACTTCCATCTTCACCAGGAGGTGTAGGTAATGCTAAAAAAATAACTTGTGCATCTTTTATTGCATCAGGTAATAATGTTGTGAAATATAATCTTTCTTCTTTCTGATTTCTTAAAAACAATTTTTCTAAACCTGGTTCGTAAATAGTGATTTGCCCTGCAGACAATTTTTTAACTTTTTTTGCATCAATATCTACACAAATAACGGTATTACCTGTTTCTGCAAAACAAGTTCCGGTAACCAAGCCTACATAACCGGTACCTATAACAGCAATTTTCATAATAATTTTTCTTGTTTATTAAAATTTATTTACTTGTAAACTCCAAAACCTTTGAAACAATAAATGCTTGTTGTTCTTCATCAAGTTCTGTATGGATCGGTAATGATATTACTCTTTCCGTTAACCAATTGGTAATGGGTAAATTGTAATCACTGCCACCAAAAGCATCAAACATTTTTTGTTTATGAGCCGGTACCGGATAATAAATCATTGATGGAACTCCTTTTTCAGCGAGAAACAGGTTTAGAGCATCACGATCAATATCATGCAAAATAATAGTGTATTGATGAAAAACATGATTATTATTTCCTTTCCGAAAAGGGATTTCTAATTTGATATTTCCTGCAAATGCTGCATCATAAAAATCAGCTGCTTTTCGCCTTGCTGCAATATATCCGTCAAGATGCCGCAATTTGATACTTAATATGGCTGCCTGCATAGTATCAAGCCTTGAGTTACACCCTACCACATCATGATAATATCTTTTACTTTGACCATGTGAGGCGATCATTTTTAATTGTTGTGCCAATGCATCATCATCAGTAAAAATAGCACCACCGTCTCCAAATGCCCCTAAATTTTTTGACGGATAAAATGAAGTACAGCCAATATGCCCGATGCTGCCGGTTTTTTTCGTTGTACCATTCGAGAAAATATAATCATTCCCAATAGCCTGTGCATTGTCTTCAATAACAAATAATTTATGTTTTGCAGCTATTTGCATGATAATTTCCATATCGGCTGCATGACCATATAAATGAACAGGAATAATTGCTTTTGTTTTTGGTGTTATGGCCTTTTCTATGGCTTCGGGATCAATACAAAATGTTTTTTTATCAACTTCTACAAATACCGGTTTTAAGTTAAGCAATGCAGCTACTTCAACTGTGGCAATATAAGTAAATGAAGGAGTTATTACTTCGTCTCCTGGCTGCAGACCCAGTGCCATCATAGCAATTTGCAGGGCATCTGTTCCATTTGCACAAGGTATTACGTGCTTGCTTCCATGGTATTTTGCAAGCTGGTCTGCAAAATCACTAACCGGTTTGCCTCCGATAAATTGGGAACTTTCCATAACTGCAATTACCGCCGCATCCACTTCTGCTTTAATTTTATGATACTGGGTTTTGGTATCAACCATTTGTAAAGGCCTCATAAATACATATTTTTAAACGGCGCAAAGATAAGATTTTGAATCTCTAAATCAAGCGTTCAGTTATGAATTGATTTAAAGGTAAATACCCTGTATTTTTGAAATAAAATTATCCATTGAGCATTATTCTTTATAATCTTTTTCTATTCCTTTATTCAGCAATCATTCACATTATTTCTCCCTGGAATGAAAAAGCAAAGCTTTGGATAAAAGGCCGTAAATATTTTCCGCAGATGTCATTTACAGAAAAAACGATCTGGATGCATTGTGCAAGCCTGGGTGAATTTGAACAAGGGCGTCCCTTGCTGGAAGAAATAAAAAAACAATACCCCTCCTATAAGATCGTACTGAGTTTTTTTTCTCCCAGCGGATATGAAGTGATGAAAAATTATCCGGGTGCCGATCTGGTTTTTTATCTTCCCATCGATAATAATAAAAATGCTAATAAAATCATTGATGATCTAAACCCCGGACTGGTACTTTGGGTAAAATATGAATACTGGTACTACTATTTAGCAGCATTAAAAAAAAGAAGGATCCCTGTTTTACTTGTATCCGGAATTTTCAGGAAAAATCAACCTTTTTTTAAATGGTATGGTGATATATGGAGAAAAATGCTTGGTTGTTTTGACTATATATTTTTGCAAGACAAAGAATCCATTGCATTGCTTCATTCAATCAATCTAAAAGAAAATACTATTATGACAGGTGATACCCGTTTTGACAGGGTCATTGCTATTGCTGAAAAAAGAGAAGCAGTTAAATATATAAAAGAATTTACCGGAAACCATCATGTACTGGTTGCAGGTAGCACCTGGGAAGAAGATGAAATTGAATTGCTGCACTTTGTAAAAGCAAACCCACAAATAAAATTCATTATCGCACCTCATGAAATCCTTGAAGCAAACCTGGTTGATGTAAAAAAAGAATTCAAAAATTCCATATTTTATTCTTCGCTTACAGAAGCATTGAAGTTGCCGGATGAAATTAATGTATTGATCATTGATAATATAGGTATGCTTTCAAAACTTTATCAATATGCTGATGTAACTTATGTTGGTGGTGGTTTTGGTAATGAAGGTGTACATAATGTACTGGAAGCAGCTGTGTATGGTAAACCCGTTGTGATAGGCCCGGTTTATGAAAAATATACTGAAGCAAAAGGGCTGGTGGAATCCGGTGGAGCGATAAGCGTAAACGGTCCATTAGAACTGGAAAATACACTGAACCTGCTTTTTAACAACAAAGAAGCTTTAATCAAAAGTAGTGAAGCATCAAAAAAATTTGTGTATAACAACAAAGGGGCTACCAAAAAGATCATTGATCATATTCAAAGAAACCGTCTTCTGATTAACTGATCGAATTGTTTTACTGCAGAATTTGTTTCATCCCAGGCTAGTTTTAATTTTAACTCACGCTTGATCCAGTATTCAGCTTCCGGAAAAATTGAAAAACTGTTGATGGTCTTTATACTTCTTTCATACATCACTTCATCGCCACGAAATAGTTCCTTAATAAAAAGGAAACGATCGTTAATTCCAATTGCTTTTTTCAAATCTTTAACCGGAATTTCCTGAAGGGTATCGCTTAATTCCAAATTGACTTGCTTTAATTTATCGTTTAATGAAGCAGTTTGGTCTGCTGAAATAACTTCATGAATTTCTTTTTTTTGTTTTGCCCTGCCAAATTGCTGATGCGCAAGTGTAGGAATATCTTCTACCGGATCAAATAATAATGGTGGTTTATTCTGAGCACCTATCTGTTCTCTGGTTTTTGCATTTCTTTTTATTTCCTCTAACTCTGCTTCCAGTTCAGCTTCGTCTACTTGTAGTAACTCAATAATCTTTTCTTCGGGCTTGATATCTGATTTGTCGTGGTTTTCAAAATTATCTGGCATATGGATACTGACCAGATTTTCAGACGCTACCATAAAAGGTTTTGCATGCATCAATTCTGATTGCATCATTTGAACAGTAAGTAAAAGCTGATCTACGGGTGCTTGCCGTGACAGTTGCTCCAGTAGCTTTTTACAAAGGGTTTCCACCCGGTCCATATAATTTGTTTTTATTAAATTGTTATTCTCATGCCTGAAATATTGTTTTTGCCCTATGGCAGGAAACTATAATCTTTGCATGTAACAAGTTAAAGTTACAAACTCAATTTTAAAAATGATACTTAATGTTTATAGAACCTAATTTTAAAGGTGAGCGCAGGGGTTGGATAGAAGTGATCTGCGGCAGTATGTTTAGTGGTAAAACGGAAGAATTGATACGCCGGCTTAAACGTGTTAAGATAGCAAACCTAAAGGTTGAAATCTTTAAGCCAACTATTGATGTACGTTATGACGAAGTTAAAATAGTAAGTCATGATACCAATGCTATACAATCAACACCGGTTGACAGCTCACAAAAAATTTTATTACTGGCCCAACATGTAGATGTGGTGGGCATTGATGAAGCACAGTTCTTTGATGCTGAGATCGGCAATGTTTGTGAGCAATTGGCTTTAAAAGGTATCAGGGTCATAGTTGCCGGACTGGATATGGATTATCTTGGTAATCCATTCGGACAAATGCCCAACCTCCTTGCCAAAGCTGATTATATAACCAAATTACACGCTATTTGTATGAAGTGTGGAAATATTGCCAATATCAGCTATCGTAAAGTTGCCGGTGGAGGTCAGGTATTATTAGGTGAAAAAGATATTTATGAGCCCAGGTGCCGGGAATGTGCACAACTTAAGGATTGATTTTAACCACAAAGTTGCGAAGACGCCAAAGATCCTTATTGAATTTGAGGAAAAATTTTTTTTACTTTCGTTTTTGCTACAAATAATAAAGCCACCCAGTTACAGGTGGCTTTATTAATAAAACTATTTCCTTATTCCTTCACAAATTTAGATGTAATGGCAGTTCCGCCATTGTTTACCCTGATCATATAAACACCCTTTGATAGCCTTGAAACATCAACAGCCATTGGATTATTTATTGCTTTTTGTACCAGTACTACTATTCCTTTTGCATCTACGATTTGCAAGATACTTTGCTTGCTAACCATACCTAATAAGCTAATATTCAATACATTGATTACCGGGTTTGGATAAACCTTTACAATAGCATTTTCTGTAACAGATGGAATCAAATCTTTAGTTGCTGTACCCAATTGAACTTTTAAAGTATAACAAGTCGTTGCACTGTTGGCGCCATTATATCCAAAAACCTGCGCATAATAAGTTCCGGCAGCGGCTGTATAACTGATCGTTTCGCTTGTGGTACCACCGGCTTGAGATATACCAACCTGTGTACCTGCACTGTTAAGTAATTTAAGGTCGTAATCAGCAGGTAATGTATTCAGCGTTAGTGTTATAGTTCCGGCTGTAGTTATAACGAATTTGTAATTATCTATGTCAGCAGTTGGACTAATTAAACCTGTAATGTTGGTATTGAATGGAATGGTTGCTGCTCCGGCAGTTGTCCCGTTGGTAGAAACATCATAACTGCTTTGGCATCCTGTTACTGCAGTGGCAGTTGCTCTAATAGTATAACAGGTAGCACTGTTGGCACCACTATATCCAAAAACTCGAATAAAATAGGTACCGGCAACCTGACTGGTTAGACTAACCGTTTCGGTAGCAGTTGAACCTGCACCCGAGCCAATTTGAGTTCCTGCACTGTTATAAATTGTCATATCATAATCTACACCTGAAGGACCAACCAGGTTATACACAATATTGCTGGTAGCCGTGGTAGTGATCTTAAAGTAATCAATATCAGTAGCAGAGCTGATAGCAGCAGAATTAGTTACACCCGATGTAATTGTAGCAGCTGTAGCCTGGGTTTCGTTTGGTTCAAATGCGGTAGAACACGTTGAAGCAGTTAGTGTTGTAAACTGTGCAGCTGCAGGAGAACTTGATCCTGAAGAACAATTGGTAGTAACTCTCCAGTTGTATAAAGAAGAAGTTGTAAGGCCGGTTAAACTTGCTGATGTTCCTGTTTGTGCAGTGGAGAAACTTAGCCAGGTTGATGAAGTATTCAATTTATAATCTACTGCATAACTAACGGCGCCGCTTACTGCAATCCAGCTAACCGTTGCACTGCTTGTTGTAATAGAAGAAGCAGTTAACCCTGTCGGTGCAATACATACTGCCGGTGCATTTGTTGTAAACTGTGCTGCAGAAGGGGCTGTAGTACCTGATGGACAGGTTGCACTTACTCTCCAATCGTATATAGAAGAGGCTGTTAAGCCGGATAAATTAGCTGAAGTTCCGGTTTGTGCAGTTGAAAAACTCGTCCAGGTTGATGATGAATTTAATTTATAATCAACCGCATAACTTGTTGCAGCAGATACTGCAGTCCAGCTAACAGTTGCACTGCTTGAAGTTATTGCAGATGAAATTAACCCTGCAGGAGCAACACACGGAATCAAAGTAGTGAATTGTGCAGTGGCAGGAGTGCCAGTTCCTGAAGAACAGGTTGTTGTTACTCTCCAGTCATATAAACTGCCGGTGGAAAGACCGGTTAAACTTGAAGAAGTTCCGGTTTGTGCAGTAGAGAAACTGGTCCAGGTTGAACTTGAATTTAATTTATAGTCAACTGCATAACTAACGGCATTGGTTACAGCAGCCCAACTAACTGTTGCACTATTTGTAGTAACGGATGAGGAGGCTAAACCGGTTGCTGTTCCACAGGACGATCCGGCTGTAATGGTAAAGTTGCTGTTTGAAATATCAAAGAAGATATTTCCTACAGCCTCTACTTTTATCCTTGCAGTGGTGGAAGCTGTATTTGGAATGACCAATGTTTCTGTTCCATCATTTGGGGTGCTTGCTATCAGGACTGTTGGGAAAGTCTGCCCGCCATCCGTTGACAAAGATATTTTTACATTTGCACAGCTCACCGGAGCAGCCGTTGTACTTGCCACACTCCATGTAATTGCCTGTGATGAATTTCCTGCCCATGAAACTGCAGTGTTTGGAGAAGTAACAGCAAACGGCCCTGAAGCAGCACTAACAGTAACTACCATATCAGTAAATTGTGTTTGACCGACTTTAACAGGAGCTGATGCACTGTATGGAGCATTATCCCGCACAGTTAGCCTAAAGTTTAAGGTTCTGGCAACAGAACTCAATGCTTCCGTATTTGCACCTGCATCCCCACCTGCTAAAGGACCACTTATGAGTGCACCGGCAAGTATGGTTGACAATTTGGGGAAATACCTTGTTGGTGATGCTGCAGGACTAAATGAAATCCAGTTTGGTCCTGATGCTTTTGTGGCGCTGGCAACACTGCTTGCTCCTGATACGGTTGAATTGTCATTTTGTTCCCAGCAATAAGTAAGTGCATCACCGGGGTTTGCATCGGTAGCAGAGCCAGTGAGAGCAAAGGGAGTGCTTATTGGAATAGTATAATTGCTAACTGTTGCTACAACCGGAGTTGCATTATTGGCTGAAATATTAGTTGTTACAGGGCAGGTTTTAGTTGCGAGGTTAGCCTGAATCTGGGCAATAGTAGCTTGATGAAAAGTAGCAATTGAATGTGGTGCTACATCCTGATTTGTTATACCTGCATAACCCATAATAGTAATGCCCGAACCTACTTCTTTATTTACACCTGTACCTTCGAGTGAATGTGAAAAAGTGTGATTACCACCTAACTGATGACCAACTTCATGAGCTACATAATCTATATCGAAATTATCGCCTTGCGGGATCCCGTCATTAGGTGAAGTGATACCACTTCCTTTTGAACCATTAACACAAACACAACCAATACAGCCTGCATTTCCTCCACCGCCAGAAGCCCCAAACATGTGGCCAATATCATAATTAGCTTCCCCAATAACGGAAGTTAATGTTGATTGCAATTGTGCGTTCCATTGGCTTAAAGTAGTTGAATAAGGATCTGTAGCGGCGTTATAATAAATAACACTGGATGTATTTGCAATCAGATTCAAATGCAATGCCAGGTCTTTTTCATAAATGCCATTACAACGGGTAAGTGTTGCATTAAATGCAGCCAATACCAATGCAACCTGTGAAGCGCTTGTTGCTCCAAAATAATTTGAATATTCAGCATTACAAGACTGAGCCAAGCGCATTGTTTTTAGATCGCCCCCCGACCTTGATGCAATGCCTGTATTAGCAACCTGAGTATTTAAATCAATCACTAATTTCTTATCTACAGTAGAACATGTCCAAGGTAATTGTCCGGGTTTTCTTTGAGATTTGAAAACGGCATAAACAGTGTGATCCTGAGAATATACTTCAATGAATTCATTTTCTTTATCAGTCCTGAAAACCATTGTTTGTATACCTTTCGGAGAAATACTCAATTTTAAAGTTGCATATTTATCTGTGATGCCTTTACCGGAAAAAGCCCTGATCTCTGGATATTGTGCCTGTAAAGCAGGTTCAAAGTTAGAAGCTTCAAAAACTTCAAATTGCTCTATTTGACCTTCAGCATTTGGTAAAGAAATTACTGTTGAATGAGAAATGGCACGATTACCTGTAACAGAAAATAATTCCTTTCTTAAAGGCTCAATATTCAAACTAAACAATTTGAAAATTGCAGGAAATGATATTCTCGATACAGCCTTGTCTGTTGTTATTCTGCTCATATCAGTCTGCAAAGACCAAATACTCTTTTCTTGAGCGGCAATATAACTTATAGATAAAAATGAGATGAAAACCAGTAATAATTTTTTCATAAATAATTTTATTAATGATAAAATAAAGAATGAATGTAACTTATTTTTCTATGTTTTATTTATAAAAAAAATTATTTTGCAAACCGTTTTTTAACACTAAATAATAATGGAACTAATTATTAATACCATTTACCCGTATTTTAAACAGTTCATTAAATACAGCATTTAAAAGCCATAAAGATTGTCTGCCAGTTATTTATAACGTTTATTATATTATTCTAAACTTTCCTGAAAATAAAGTTTTTACTTTGCATTCATGATTATCCGGATTTCTTCATTATTAAAAAAAGATATTTTACTGGAATTAAGGCAACAGCATACTTTTTACGGTATCCTTCTATATATCGCTTCTACTATTTTTGTTTTATTTCTGTCTATGCCCGAAAGTCCTGAAGCCAATGTTTGGAACAGTCTTTTCTGGGTAATACAATTATTTGTTTGTGTGAATACAGTTGCGAAAAGTTTTTTACAGGAAAGCAGGGGCCGTATGTTATACTTTTATTCTATTGCCTCACCGGTAGAATTTATTTTGGCAAAACTTTTTTTTAATATCATTCTGATGCTTATCATGAGCCTGGTAAGTTTATTCTTATTCTTTATTTTTTTAAACAACCCGGTTACCGACGCCCTTCGTTTTACCGGCATCGTTTTACTTGGAGGCATAAGCATAAGTCTTGTCTTTACTTTAATGAGTGCCATTGCGGCAAAAGCACAACAAAATGCTGCCCTCATAGCAATTTTAGGTTTCCCGGTAATATTACCTCAGTTGTTATTATTAATGCAATTGAGCAAAGCTGCTTTCTCTGAGGTATTCAGAGAAGGTGCAGTGCTTCAATTGATGGGTTTAGTTGGGTTAATGGACTTTCTGGTAATTGTGTTAGCAGTAATTTTATTTCCATATTTATGGAAAGATTAATAAAATGCCGCCACTGAATTTTATATAAATAAAAAAAACTTGTCAGGATCTGGATACTTGATACATGCATTTATAGTATAGTTAGCATTTTCTTATTGCAGCATATCCGAAACCGGTACTGCTTTTAAAAGCATTCCACATCCGTAATCCGGTATCTTTCTTCAGCAATAAATTTAATCACAATATTAACTTTCCCCATACCTTTGCGCCTCTAATCAAAACCTTGCTTGTGCGTAAAAGCTGGTGGAAAATATTGTCAGTTGTTTTGTTGGTTTATACCATTGTTGCCGGATTTCTATTTGATGTCCCTCAACTTCCAATTTTGAATGAAACCATACGAAACCTTTACTTTCATGTTTGTATGTGGTTTGGAATGATGATCTTATTTATCATTAGTTTTGTTTATAGCATAAAATACCTTCGCAGTTTTAACTACCGTAATGATCTTTTTGCTAAAAACTTTGCAATTATGGGGTCTTTGTTTGGCGTTTTAGGTTATACAACAGGGACTGTCTGGGCAAATTATACCTGGGTTACCGATCAGGGACAGTCTTTGGGAAGCATTTTAAAAGAACCAAAACTAATTGGTGCAGCTATCGCCTTGTTAATTTATGCAGCTTATTTCGTACTACGTGGTTCATTTACTGATATAGATAGAAGAGCCAGAGTTAGTGCCGTATATAACATTTTTGCCTTTGCTATGTTGTTTCCCAGTATCTGGATCATTCCAAGACTGGTAGGCAGCTTACATCCGGGAGCGCCGGGTGGGGATAGTGGAAATCCGGCTCTGAATTTTAACGATATTGACAGCAGGCTTCGAATAGTGTTTTATCCTGCAATTATTGGCTGGACATTATTGGGTGTTTGGATTACAACTATAAAAATAAGAATGGAATTACTAAAAGATAAAATTTTAATACATGAATAAATTACTTTCACGTTTTTCATTCTTACTTTGTGGTATATTGATGAACAGTATTTTGTTCGCACAGGAAAAGGTAGAGATGGCAGATCAAATGAGAAGCAGTGGAAAGATTTATGTAGTTGTAACAGTCTGCCTGATCATTCTTATAGGATTGTTCATTTATGTGATGATGCTGGACAGAAAGATATCAAAAATGGAAAAGAATAATGATTGATTATAAATTTATTTGCTAAATAAAAAACCAACAATATGTCTTCACAACAGCCGTATAGCTTTTTTCAAAGTGTAGAAAAAAGTTTTGACAAAGCAGCCAAGTTCACACAATTTGATCCGGGGATCCTGGAGCAGATCAAAGCATGCAACAGTGTATATCAAATGCGTTTCCCTGTAAAAAGAGATGACGGCAGTATTGAAGTAATTGAAGCATACCGTGTTCAACACAGCCAACATAAATCGCCCTGTAAGGGTGGAATACGCTTCAGCGATGAAGTGAACCAGGATGAAGTGATGGCGCTTGCTTCGTTAATGACTTACAAATGTGCCATTGTAAACGTACCCTTTGGTGGCGGTAAAGGTGGGATTAAGATAAACCCGAAAAAGTACAGCGTTTATGAACTTGAAAAAATAACCCGACGTTACACCAGTGAATTGGTAAAGAAAAATTTTATTGGGCCAGGTATAGATGTTCCTGCTCCGGATTATGGAACCGGTGAAAGAGAAATGGCCTGGATAGTGGATACTTACGCTTCATTAAAACCGGGTGAGATCGATGCAGCAGGTTGCGTAACTGGCAAACCAATTACACAAGGAGGCGTTAGAGGAAGAAAAGAAGCTACCGGCCTTGGTGTTTTCTTTGGTATTCGTGAAGTATGTAACATGCCGGATATCATGAAAAAACTCGGACTCAAAACCGGTATTGAAGGAAAAACAGTAGTAGTTCAGGGAATAGGAAATGTAGGTTATCATAGTGCCAAGTTCTTCCGTGAGAATGGTGCAAAAGTGATCTGCATTTCAGAACATGATGGTGCTGTTTTCAATGCAAATGGTTTAAACGAAGAAGAACTGATACAATTCAGGGCAAAAACGGGGTCTATATTAAATGCTCCCGGTACAACAACCCTTGCTCATACTAATGATGCGCTTGAACTGGAATGCGATATCCTTATCCCTGCCGCCCTTGAAAATGTTATCAACGCCGAGAATGCACCGAGAGTAAAAGCAAAGATCATTGGTGAAGCTGCCAACGGCCCGTGCACCCCTGATGCTGATGAAATATTCATTAAAAGAGGAATTCTTGTTGTTCCCGATATGTACCTGAATGCAGGTGGTGTTACCGTTAGTTATTTTGAGTGGTTAAAGAACTTGAGCCATGTACGCTATGGCCGCATGGAAAAGAGATTTACCGAAAATTTAAACACACATATACTTGCTCAAATCGAAGGTTTAACAGGCAAGCAGGTAAGTGAAGGCGAACGTAAATTTATTATGCATGGCCCCGAAGAAGTTGACCTGGTACATAGCGGACTGGAAGAAACGATGATCTCCGCTACCAGAGAAATCATGGAAATTTGGTTGGCTAATCCTGCTATACCTGATATGCGTACTGCAGCTTATGTAAATGCAATTAATAAAGTTGCAACCAGCTATGGTGAGTTAGGTATCTTCCCATAATATTTGATCTCATTTATATAAAATCCCCTGAAAATATTCGGGGGATTTTTTTATTAATGGGTTTAGAAGGTATAGGGTGGTTTAGTGGGTTTAGTGGGTTTGGTGGGTTTGGTTTTGATTGTAATAATTTGAATTTCATTTAGAACTCCTAAACTTTTCTAAACCTCTGCCTTAAAAAGCCGGCATTGTGCTTATCTCAAAAAATCCATCACTCTTTTTTTCAAATCCATAACAATGACTTCCGTTAGTAATTATAAGGAATTTTGCCTGTATATTGGTATTGTAACGCAATACCTGTTGCAAAACTGATTCTGATAATGATACATTCATTTCCTTGCATTCAACGATCATAAAGGGCATTGTATTTTTATCATACACTACCATATCAAACCGTTTTTTAAGTTCCCCCAATATCAATTGCTTTTCTACTGCGATCAATGAAGCAGGATACTTCATCGTTTCAATTAAGTACTGTAAAAAATTTTGTCTCACCCATTCTTCCGGAGTAAGAATTATCCATCGTTTGCGAATCATACAAAAAATAAATTCCTGTGTCCCTTGCTTTTTTATTGATGGCTTTTTTCCCGGGTAATTTATTTTTATCATGAATGGTTTGTGTAATGCAAATATCGTTTAAAAGCTAATAGCAGGAGGGGAATGGTTAACAGGGAATTCATCTGATTTGCTACTCGATTTCTGCTCTTTCTATTTATGGGATGAGTTTTGTGCAGCTGTAGTCAAAGAATTCCTTCCGCCATAACCGCTGCTGATTGAATAATATATTGTTCAGGTTTAGAACCAAAATTCAAAGTTGTTTGTCCTGCCTGAACTAAAGCTTGGATTCTCAATTGTCTGACATGTTTGTTTGACAAGACACAATTACACGAAACCCAATGTTGTAGGCAGTTATTCGTTAATTTTTCTTTTACAGAACTGTGTCCAACTTTCATTACTTGGGTGAGAATATATTGTTGGATTTTTACCATAATAAGTAACATTTCTAAGTCCTACTGCATTTGCTCTCACTCTTAACTCTCTGGCGTGAAAGGCGTGATGAGAGGGAATGTCTGCATTAAAAGGGCTATATGGATTCACAACGTCTCTAAGTGTATTATTAACCCAAATTTCAGGGTCATCAGCAGACATTAAAGCTAACATATCTACTTCTGCTCTATAAGTATCAATTGCTGCCGATTCATATTGAACATTTGAGGAAACTCCATATATCTTTTGAATGTTTCCTGTTTCATTTGCCAATATTTGTGACCAAGTTATACCATAATCGACAAAAACATCATTTACCCAACGGTCTTCAATATTGTAACTAGTGTTATGTTAATCGTGTAATGACGGGTATAATTTTTTCAGTTTTATTCTTGCCTC
>JANOPU010000330.1:0-1905 GCA_031422055.1 Ferruginibacter sp. | reverse complement strand
ATAATTGCAGCGTCTTCTATTGAAAAATTATCTATCAGTAGTATTAACTGGTCTTTTAGTTTCGCATTAGCCTTAAAAAAATTTTTCTCAGCCAACTGAATAAAATATTCAATTTCAACTTTTAAACGATACTTAATCAATGCATATTCTGAAAAATACAATGCAAGTTGTTTTGTATTGTTATGGTAACGACCATCAATGGGCGAAACAGCAGTAAGAGCCGATAATTGCATATTATTAATTGAGATTGAAGTAAATTTGTCCCGAAATTAATCTAAAGCAATTGGACAAAAAAATCAGGGTGGCAGCTGTAAGTTATTTAAATACCAAACCATTGATCTATGGTTTTGAGCTTGGAATGATGAAAGACGAGGTAGAAATGGTATTTGATTACCCTGCCAGGGTTGCGGAAATGTTACTTAATGATGAAGCAGATATTGGCCTGGTGCCGGTTGCCATCATACCTCTTTTAAAGGAACATTACCTCATTTCGGATTATTGCATAGGCGCTGTAAACCCGGTAGCCAGTGTTTGCCTCTTCAGTGATGTTCCGTTAAATGAGGTAAAGGAAATACTGTTCGATTATCAAAGCAAAACATCTGCTGCATTATTGAAGATACTGTTAAGAGAATGCTGGTTTATTGACCCTGTTTTAACGAATACTACTGAAGGCTATCTGCAAAAGATAAAAGGAAGCACAGCAGGACTTATCATTGGCGACAGAGCACTTACACAACGTAATAGATCAGCGTATGTTTATGATCTGGCTGAAGCCTGGCAACAAATGACCGGATTGCCTTTTGTATTTGCTGCATGGGTGGCTAATAAAAAATTACCCGACACGATAATACATTCCTTCAACAATGCTACTGGCGAAGGTTTACATCATTTGAATGAAATAGTTGCCGTTAATCAATTTGATGATTATGACCTGTACACTTATTATACCAGTAATATTGATTATAGGTTTGATGAAAAGAAAAAGCAGGCTATGACTCATTTTATTGAAAAGATCCGTTTGCACGATCTATAAACTATTTTTTCCCTTTTAAACGTTTAATCATGTTATTAATCACTGGCTTTAAATCTGGCGTAACATTCCTCCAATAAACTAAACTCAGGAAAATAACTGCATATAATATCAATGAAGTAATGATGAAAAATAATCCATCTGCATTTTTCAATAATTGAAATGTTACCAGGTAAGCTCCTGTTGCAATCAGAAAGATCTCAATTGTTTTAGTTGAAAATGGTTGCATGTTGAATTTCTTCCATAAAAACCAATAACGAATTGCATTGTAAATACTGAAAGAAACCAGGTTAGCGATGGCCGGTCCAAGGATACCATAGTTTACCGTTAAAAAATAACTCAGGGGTATGATGAGTGCAGTTAAGAGCAAACTGGTCCACAATTCAAATCTCCAATAAACGGAAGTGCCAATGATTTGGCCATTAACACCGGTTCCCAATTCAATGATGGTTACCATTCCCAACAAAAAGAAAACCCATTTGCCTTCCAGGTAATCCGGGTTAATGCCAAAATAATTTATCCCATTCGTAAAATTCAACCAGATACAAAAGAAAATAAACAATGAAAAGCTGAGCAGGTTAATAGAAGAACGTTTGTATATCCTTTGTATCTCCGGAAAGTTTTTATCTTTCCAAGCCCTGGATAAAATGGGCACTGTTATGGCAACAATACTCCTGTATGGCGCCTGCATAACAGAAACCATATATGCTGCCAATCCGAATATACCTACTTTTCCCAGGTTTTGTTTGGCCGCAAGTACCAGCCCGTCGATACTTTGCCTGAGCACATTTACAATGATAACAATAAAGGTGAGTGCAAGGATCGCAAATATCTTTTTCCTGTATTTATAAGTAACCCTGCTTGGTTTAAAGCTG
>JANOPU010000329.1:0-4304 GCA_031422055.1 Ferruginibacter sp. | reverse complement strand
AAAGGAAGCAATTAAATATGGGTATGTTTTACAAAATGCTGTAGCTTGATTACGAGGATATTAAGAACAACGTCATTGTAAGGAACGAAGCAATCTTTGTACTTGATCAGGTAGATTGCTTCGTACCTCGCAATGACGAATTAAGGTAGAAAAGTCTGACGAATTGCAGGTGTTAACAATAAATGTCACACTGTGGATATGTCAATTCAGCATAATTCATGAATGGCTGTAAATTTGCAGACTATAGAAAACAGTAATAAACAAATTAAAAAAATAAATTATGGCACTAGAATTCACAGATGCAAACTTTAAGACAACAGTATTAGATTCTGATAAATTATCGGTAATAGATTTCTGGGCTGAATGGTGTGGCCCATGCAGGGCAATAGGTCCGGTTATTGAAGAACTTGCAAAAGAATATGACGGAAAAGTTAATGTCGGAAAAGTTAATGTTGATGTTAATCCCCAGGTTTCAATGAATTATGGTATAACCAGCATTCCTGCGATCTTATTTGTAAAAAATGGTGAAGTGGTTGATAAATTAGTTGGCGCTCAACCTAAAGCAAATTTTGTTAAGAAAATTGAAGCCCATAAATAATACCATCTTGATTTACTAAGTAGTCCAAAGGACTATGTGGAAATCTTAGATGGTATTATACCGACCTAAAGTTGCTTTGGACTAAATACTGTTTATATTCGGTATAATTCAATTTCAATAATACTAAAAAGCCTTCCGGTTAAATGGAAGGCTTTTTTATTAAATAAATTGAACATACACTTTGTGTTTCTTTGAGCCTTAGTGTTTTAGTGTCCAACGAATTGCCGCAAAGACGCAAAGACAGAAAGAAGCACCAAGAATTACAAATGTTAGGATTCGCTTTTTCCAAAAACATTGTATACCAATCCTGCCAATACAGCCCCAACGATCGGAGCAACAATGAACAACCACAATTGCCCCAAAGCCCAATCTCCGGCAAATATTGCCTGGCTGATACTGCGTGCCGGATTTACAGAAGTATTGGTTACCGGTATACTGATCAGGTGAATCAAGGTCAGCGCCAAACCAATGGCCAGTCCGGCAAACCCCTTTGGAGCTCTGTCATCAGTAGATCCCAAAATAATGATCAGAAAAATAAAAGTTAATACTGCTTCTGTAACAAAACAAGCCATCAGGTTATATTTACCGGGAGAATGATCTCCATAACCGTTAGAAGCAAAATCACCGATTGAAGAACCATTGCCGGTAACAATAATGTATAAAACTCCTGCGGCTGCTATTCCTCCCAATATCTGGGCAATAATATAAGGAACCAGTTCTTTAGCGCTGAAACGGCCGCCAACCAATAATCCAATAGAGACTGCCGGATTGAGATGTGCACCTGAAATATGGCCTATACCATAAGCCATTGTAACAACAGTTAATCCGAATGCCAGTGAAACGCCAACAAAACCAATTCCCATGTCGGGGAAACCGGCTGCTAAAACTGCACTTCCACAGCCTCCAAAAACAAGCCAAAAAGTTCCGATAAATTCTGCTAATGGTTTTTTCATCGTTTTTATTTTTAGTTTATTAATAAAAAATACCATGTAATCTAGCAATAAAAAATATTATGCAAAAATTAATGAGCAATAATATTTTCAATTTTAGAAGGATCATGTTTATGTTTAAAGAATATAAAGAACAGCACAGCAACTACCAGCACATACACCGAAAACGCCTGCCATATACCATGCCAGTCGCGGTTGCCATCTGTAGAAGTAAAATATTGCTGTATAAGCCATCCACTTATTAAAGCGCCCAATACCGCACCTACTCCGTTTGTAACCATCATAAAAAGTCCTTGCGCACTGGAACGTATGCTTGCATCAGTTGTAGTTTCAATGAACAGGGAGCCTGAAATATTAAAAAAATCAAAAGCCATACCATACACGATGCAGGAAAGTACGATCATCCATAAACCACCGGCAGGATCGCCATAGGCAAAAAGTCCAAAACGTAAAACCCAGGCCAGCATTGAAATCAACATAACATTCTTGATCCCAAAACGTTTTAAAAAGAATGGAATAGCCAGTATGAACAGCGTTTCGGATATCTGTGATATAGACATGATCAATGTTGATCTTTTTACAACAACCGAATCGGCATAGTCAGGATTTTTTGCAAACTCTGACAAAAACACATCCCCATACATATTAGTTAATTGCAGTGCAGCACCTAAAAACATCGAGAAAAGAAAGAATAAAGTCATTTTAGAAGTTCCAAACAAGGCAAATGCCTTTAGGCCAAGTTTTTCAACCCATGTGGCTTTTTCGTCTATTAGTTTTGGCGGTGCGCATTTGGGTAGCGTGAAAGAATAAATACCAAGTAGTATGGCTGATACTGCAGATATGTAAAACATATTACCGGATGCCTTATTACCCGTAAGATTTGTGAACCACATGGCAACAATAAAACCAATAGTGCCCCAAACCCTTATAGGAGGAAATACTTTAACAACATCAAAGTTGCTGTTCTTTAAAATACTATAAGAAATTGAATTAGAAAGTGAAATGGTTGGCATATAGCAGAGCATTGCTCCAAATATTACCCACCAAAATGTTGATGGATTTTCAACGGAGGGTATGTATGCTAAAAAAAATGCACCGGCAATATGAAGTAACCCGTATAATTTTTCCGCATTTACCCACCTGTCTGCTATGATACCAGTTATGGCAGGCATTATTAATGAAGCAAATCCCAGGGTAGAAAAAATAGCCCCGAATTCTGCACCACTCCATTGCTTGGTTCCAAACCAGTAATTACCAACAGTAATCAACCAGGCCCCCCAAACAAAGAATTGCAAAAAACTCATCAACGTTAGCCGAAACTTGATACTCATATAGTTTTGTTTTAGTAGAAATTTATTGAGGCTGTAACGTCAGTGATAAACGATAAACAAGCAGCCGTGTTTTGATATTGGAAGATAGCATTTATAACCAAAAACAAATAATGTTAATATAAAAAATTTGGGTTTTATAATTCAAAAACTTTGCAGTTAAACCGGCTAACCTCAATAACTTTGCAAAAAATTCTGAACATGTCTTCCTCCATAGATATCTGTATAGCATCCGCACCCGATCAATCATTGCAAGAAATAGCACAGAAAGTAAAAACAGGAAAACGTATTTCCGATTCTGAATGCCTGGTACTTTTTGAAAAAGGAAGTTTGGCTTTTGTTGGTGCTTTGGCAAATTTTATTCGTGAAAAACTTCATGCTGACAAGACATATTTTAACCGGAATTTTCACATTGAACCAACCAATGTATGTGTGTTCAGTTGTAAGTTCTGTTCCTACTCACGATTATATGCACAAAAAGAAGAAGGTTGGGAACTAAGCATTGACCAGATGCTGGATATTGTAAAAAGTTATGATGGTAAACCAATTACTGAAGTTCATATTGTAGGCGGTGTTCATCCAAAAATGAATATGGATTATTTCATTGAACTTATTCAAAAAATACATTTACACAGGCCTGATTTGCATGTAAAAGCATTTACGGCTGTTGAACTCGATTATATGTTTAGAAAAGCTAAACTTTCTATTGAAGCAGGTATGCAAAAATTAAAAGATGCAGGGCTGCAATCATTACCGGGTGGTGGCGCAGAGATCTTTCACCCCGAAATAAGGGAACGGATCAGTGCAGATAAGGTAAGCGGTGAAGGGTGGTTGAAGATTCATGAAACAGCGCATAAACTGGGTTTGCACAGCAATGCAACCATGTTATATGGCCATATTGAAAATTATGGACATCGTATTGACCATATGAGTAAACTGCGGGAACTGCAGGATAAAACAAATGGCTTTAATACTTTCATCCCGTTAAAATTCCGTAATGCCAACAATGATATGAGTCATATTGCTGAATCTACTATCATAGAAGATATGCGCCTGTATTCAATCGCAAGGATCTACCTTGACAATTTCCCTCATATTAAAGCATACTGGCCAATGCTGGGCAGGCAAAATGCACAGTTATCACTTTCTTTTGGTGTAAATGACATTGATGGTACTATTGATGACTCAACAAAAATTTATTCAATGGCAGGAAGTGAAGAACAAACACCTTCTATGTCTACTGAAGAACTGGTGACATTGATAAAACAGGTAAACAGGCAACCCATTGAAAGAGATACGCTGTATAATGAGATAAAGGATTATACAAATGAAACTTCATTCATAGAAGTAAATTTAAATTAGATATTGCTTTGTAAAAACTATTAATAAATGTTCAATACACAATACCCAATATTCAATTATCAATAA
>JANOPU010000328.1:0-18117 GCA_031422055.1 Ferruginibacter sp. | reverse complement strand
ATTTTTCAAAAGCAGTATTGGTAAAATTTCTTTCAAAGCCACCAATTCGGCCAATATTAGTAGTAAGTCGTGACCCACAAACCTCTTCATAAATTTCATAGATCAATTCACGAAATTGCATGACATATAAAAAACCTGTGTAAGCACCAGTATCAACTCCAACAATAGAATTACAGATCAGGTGATCGGATATACGAGCGAGTTCCATGATAATGATCCTGAGATAATCAACTCGTTTAGGTGTTTGTACTTTTAGTAATTTTTCACACGTAAGATGCCAACCCATATTGTTTAGAGGGGAAGAACAATAGTTTAGCCGGTCTGTAAGCGGAGTGATCTGGTATAATGGCCTTCGTTCAGCAATTTTTTCAAATGCTCTGTGAATATATCCTACAGTAGATGTAGCTTCAAGAATTCGTTCGCCATCTAATTCGAGAATATTCTGAAATACACCATGTGTAGCAGGATGGGTAGGCCCCAGATTTAATGTGGTAGTCTGTTTTCCAATGGAACCTTCCGCTAAAACAATATGGTCACTCATAATTAATTCGATTTGAAGATTTTGAGATTTGAAGATGGCTTGAATCAGCTCATTTTCAAATTTTCAAATTGCTTTTATCATCTGCCAAACATCTCATCATCCTTATCAATCCTTGTCTGATCTTCTAATGGGAATTCTTTTCTCATAGGAAAATAATCCATTTCATCCACATTTAAAATTCTGATGAGATTTGGGTGGCCGGTAAAATTCACACCAAAAAAGTCATAGGTTTCTCTTTCCATAAAATTAGCTGACTTAAAAAGTGCTGTTGCACTGAATACATCCGGCTGATTTATATCTGTAAAAACCTTGAACCTCAATCGTATATTATCTCTAAGATTATGTAAATGATAAACCACAGCTAATTCTGAACCTTTATTTTCAGGGTAATGCACAGCCTGTAAGTCCGTAAGGAACCTAAACATCAGTTCTTCATCGTCGTATAAAAACTGTAAAACTTTTAAATTGTGATCTTTAGGGGCGGTAAAAGTCTGCATTCCATAGGGTTCCTGCCAATCGGTAAGTACATCACCAAATTTTTCAGTAAGCTTTTGTTTTATAGATTCGTTTGTTAAAGACATTCAGCTGTTAGCTTTTAGCCATTAGCTGTTAGCTAATGTATTATTAAAACAGGTTTTTTAACTAATGACGATAAGTTATAAGCTATCGGCCATTTTTATTGTATTCCGTAACTATTCAACAGTTGTTTGTATTGGTCGCTATCCCTTCTTCGCAATCCTTCAGCATGAACAAGTTCTTGTATTTTTAAAAATCCATCCAGAATTGCTTCAGGCCTTGGCGGGCAGCCGGGTACATACACATCAACTGGTATCACCTGATCAATTCCCTGAAGTACTGAATAAGTATCGAAGATACCACCACTACTGGCACAAGCTCCAACTGAAAGTACCCAACGGGGTTCAGCCATTTGAAGATACACTTGCCTAAGCACAGGGCCCATTTTTTTGGAAATAGTTCCCATTACCATTAATAGATCACATTGACGTGGAGAAAAACTCATCCGTTCGGCACCAAACCTTGCAATATCATAATGACTGGCAGCTGTTGCCATAAATTCTATTCCACAACAGGATGTAGCAAAAGGTAAAGGCCAGATTGAATTTTTTCGTGCAAGACTTACTACTTTTTCAAAATTGGTAGCCATAAAACCTTCCCCCATATATCCTTCAGGAATACCTTCAAACTTAATTGTATTATTAAATTGAACCGGACGAGACATTATAAAATATTAAATATTAAATTAGAAAAAGTAAAAAAAGCTTCTATCATTTCAACGTTTTACACTCAATTTTGTTCAGTTTTACATAGCTATTCTTCCCACTTCATTGCACCTTTTTTGAATATATATACAAATCCTGCCAAAAATAAACCCACAAACAAAACCACTGCTTTAAATCCTTCCCATCCTAATTCGCGAAAATTTACAGCATAAGGATAAAAAAAGATCACTTCTACATCAAATAGTACGAACAGAATAGCAACAAGGAAATATTTTATTGCAACAGGCTGACGTGCGTTTCCTTTAATTTCTATACCACTTTCAAAATTTTGGAGCTTATCAGAGGTCTTTCGTTTAGGCCCTAAAAGATCAGATCCTTTTATAATGGCAACAATTAGTCCAATTGCAAAGATCATTTGTAGAACAATGGGTAAATAATTTTCCGCATTGTTAGTATTAACCTGTAATAAAAAAAATTGCATATATGTATGCTTGATATTGAAGGGCAAAAATAAGGCAGCTACACTAATATACAATGATGAAAAAAAGAATTTAATAAATAATAAAGCCCGCTATTTGTCTAACGGGCTTTTAATTTATTTTTTGGGCTTAGCTTTTACTTTTTTTTTGGAGCAGGAGGAGATTTTGGTTTAGTTGCCGGTTGCTTCTTAACAGGAGCATTGGGGTCATTCTTAGAAATGAATTCTTTATTGGCCAATAACTGGGCATCAGTAGGTTCCAATGCCAGTGCTTTATCTAAATATACTAACGCAGAATCCTGTCTTTTTTTCACGTTGTAATAAAATTCAATGAAATACTTATAGGCCCCTGACAATTGGTTTTTTACTTTTTCTTTATCACTTGATGCCTCGCCAATTTGAATTGCTTTCATATAAGAAGGTAATGCCAAACTGAGCGCACCGGTTGAATCTATAATAGCATTTGCTTTTCCGATCATATAATAACCAAATATATCTTCAGGATATTTGGAAACATATTTATTAAAAACAGCTATTGATGAATCAAAAATTGAAGAGCGATAATAATTGTAGCCTGCATTATACAAATCAACCTTCCCATAATCTTTCTTTATACTCAAAACCTTACTATACCATTTTGCAGCTTCCGGATAATTTTTAAGTGCTTCATAAGCCTGTGCAAGGTTTTTTAAGTAGCTTACTTTGTTAGATTCAATACTATCAAGGCTTACTGCTTTTTCAACTAGCTCTGCAGCTTTTGCTTCATTGCCTGGAAATTTTAATAAAAGACTGGCGTATGATGAATAATCTCCTGCCCCGATCTTTTCTGGTGACTGCCGCTTAAAATATTCTTCATAACTAACCTTTGCATTCACAGAATCTTTTAGCCTGTTAAATGCCAGGGCTTTTAAGCCATAAATATTGGGATAAGGATTCGCTCCTTCAGCTGCTAAACATTCGTCTGCTTTAAGAATAGCCTCATTAAATAAGCCCTGTGCATATTTTAAAGATGCTTTATAATAACAAGCTTTAGGATCATCATCAGAGTTTGCAAGCCATTTATCGAGATATTCAGCTGCTCTGGATACATTGTTTTCGTAATAATAATTAAACATGTTATAATATACAGGAGCATATTTAGGATCCAACCCCATAGCATCGTTAAAAAATTTCATGTAAATAGGTTCCTGAGTAACACCCTGTGTCTGATATACTTTTCCAATTCTGTATGCAGCTCTGGCATATTTTGGATTTAATGTCAATGCAGCTTCGTATGATAGAATTGCGTTACCACCATCTGCAAATTTGCGGTAAGCATCACCCAGATTGGCATAAACGTCCGGATCATTAAATTTTTTGATCTGAGTAGCCTGTTTTAATTTATCTATTGCATAAGCTGCATCTCCATTTTTTGAATCCGGGCTACCGTTTGCAAAACCGATTGCATTTAAAACAACAGTACTTTTTCCCTGGCTCAATGAAATGGCTGTTTCAAAGCGATTTCTGGCTTCTTCTTTTTTACCTTCAATTAAAGCAATATGTCCCATGCCGACAATTAACAAAGGGCTATTGGGTGTTGTTGTAAGTTTTGATTGGTATAAAGCTTTTGCATCTTCAAAATCCTTTACAGTTTTATCATCAGGTGCTAAATAAGCTTGCCCTAGCCAATACGCAGCTTCTTCATTTAGCGGGTTTACTGTAAGGATTTTTTGAAAAACCTCTTTAGCACTTTTGTATCTTTCATAATACATAAAAATTTTTCCTTCATCTATACTTTGTGCAGAAACAACATTTGCAAAAAATAATGATACCAAACACAGAATCCCGGTTTTCCCTTTTTTCATCTTTATTTTTTTATTCATTTTTTAGTAGACTTATGCAATGTTATAAAAATATATAACAAACAGTTAAAAACATGTACTAATTTTTTTACAATTTTTGGTTGATCTTTACATTCCTGATCCCAAAATCCATTACAGGCCCCAGATATGACCTTCTAAAGATCAATTGGCCTCTTTCATATTTCATGAAATTCACAAAAGCTGTTCCAGGGCCTGAATAATTTTCTTTAATGATATAATACAAACCACGTACCAATTGGTATCTTCGCGTCAGAATACTTGACTGCACTGGTTTTACATAAGGAGAATCTTTGCATAAAACACATTCCACATAAGCAATTTTTACCTTTTTTAACAAATTTAAATGGCCCGTATCTTCTGGGTTCCCTATCCAGCTTATTCCAACCAGGCCTATTGCATTTTCATTCTCAGCAACATAATTAATGGCTTCGCGGCTGCTTTTTGCAGCCTGTACGACCGTTGTGTCAAATCTTTCCTTCTTCAAAATTGAATCAATGATATACCGAACAGTACTGGTAGCACTCAATCCATCAAAAACAATGCGCTGGTTACGGTTTATTTTTCCGGTTAATTGTTTTTTCAAACGATCTATAGTAAACAATGTGTCGTTACTTTTTTTATTTACCACTATTGCAATTGCATCCGTAGCGATCTTATCCCAGCCCGGCCAGTAATTGAGCGAATCCTTCATATATTTATCTTCATCAGAATTCAAACCCCTGGTTACAATGACCATTTTGTTCAATGTATCCCTGAAAAAATCTTTAAGGCAATTGGCTTCAGGCTTGTATTCAGCTATGATGTGTGTTCCCGGAAAGGATGCTTCAAACACTCTGATCTGCTCTTCAATGACCGGTTTAAAAGATTCATCAACGGATATGTAAATGGTACCTTTTGATAAAGAATCATTCCCCGTTGCTTTTTGGTCTTTATTGTTGCAGGCAGAAATAAGAAAAAAGAACATCACTAACACAAAACTTCCCTTAAATTTTCTCTTTATCATCTTTCCTTTAAATAATTTTTCTTAAATCCCCTGTAAATTCTGAATATTCCATACAGGAGACACACAGCACCAAAAGTTTTAAGGGTTGTAGCATCATAACGCAGCTCCAAACCAGTACTGAATTTTTGAATAAAAATTAAAAAAACGCCCATGGCAGACCACATCAACCCCATTCCAAAATCCATAATGCTCCGCATACGTATATAGCCTTTATCCTTTGCACTCAGTTGTTCTTTTTCAAATTCTTCCAGAGCCATTTTATGATATTAATTTAAAAAAATATTAAATGCAATTTACAAAGTTTATTCACTAATTAATCCAGTGAAACAAACTTTACCGGTATGGTATAATAAACCGAAACATTTTCCCCGGCTGTTTTACCAGGAATCCACACAGGCATCTTTTTCAGCACCCTTATCACTTCATTGTTAAAAGCTTTCCCGCCATCTTCTACTGTTTCAAACCCTTTCAAAACACCATCATATCCAACGATGAATTTTATTTTTACGGAAATAGTTTCAGTATGCTCTCCTTCCCCCGGATTCTGTATGTTATTTTTCAAAAATTTCATGAGGGCATTTAAACCTCCGGGGTATGAAGGCATTATTTCTGCATTATAAAATGGCTTTGTTTTGTCTATCGGTCTCACTGTTTCATTATTGCTAACCGATATTATTTCTCCTCCAAAGTCAGATTTCACTATTTTTTGTACGCCACCCAAACCGGTTTCGGTAATGTTTGAAATAACTGCACTATCAAGGTTCTTAGCCAGCTTGGTAGATTCCATGGTACTATCTACTATTTTTATAACAGAAGTGAATATTTGGGAATTCACAGGCTTTAAAGGAATATGCTTTTTAGGCTTTTTGATTTCAGGCGACTTGATTTTTTCTTTTTGCAAAAGATGAACCGGATTAAGATCTTTCATATCATATGGAGTTATCAAAATAATATTGGGTTTGTACAGGAAAATGGATACCGACAATATTGAAACAAAAAGAAAAGTAATACCAAGTGCTTTGTAGAGTCTTTCATGGTAATATTTACGTAATTGGTAGGCTCCGTAATCCTTGTTCCTGTTCTCAAAAATGATATCCAACAGGTCTGCTTTTAATATAGATGCTGTTTTCATACTATTGATTTTTGAAAGTGAATTAAATTTATTAATAACCCTTGTTTGCATGTAAGATGCCTGCGTCAGATGAATCCATAAAAGATATCTGATAACCCACTAAGAACCACTCCAATCTCCTATCTCCTAACTTCCATCTCCTAACTTCCATCTCCAATCTTCTATCTCCTATCTCTTATCTTTGCCAAATGAAAATTTTGATGGTATGCCTGGGTAATATTTGCCGAAGCCCTTTAGCAGAGGCTATATTAAAAGAAAAAATATCAAGGAATGGGCTGAAATGGAATATAGAAAGTGCAGGCACAAATGGCTATCATACAGGCGAACCTCCTCATATATTAAGCCAGAAAGTTGCAAAGATGAACGGTATTGATATCAGCAATCAACGATCGAGGAAATTTATTAAGAAAGACATACAGGAATTTGATATTATTTATGCAATGGCAAATGATGTAATGTATGATATGCAAAGAATTTGCGGAGAAGATATTAATAATAAAAAAGTAGCTTTATTTTTGAACGAATTGTATCCCGGCAAAAATATGGATGTCCCGGATCCCTGGTCCGGGCCTGAATCTGGTTATCACGAAGTGTATGAATTGATAAGCCATGCATGTGATGCAATTATTGAAAATTATATGATCACCTACAATCAAATTTCTTAAAGTAATGTCTAAACCATCCATACCACAAGGCACCAGAGACTTTTCGGCAGAAACTGTAAGAAAAAGAAATTATATTTTATCTGCTATAAAACATGTTTTTGAAATATATGGATTTCAGCCTTTGGAAACACCAGCCATGGAAAATCTGGAAACCCTGATGGGGAAATATGGAGAAGAAGGCGATAAACTGATCTTTAAGATTTTGAACAATGGGCTCAGTGATCCGAAGAATACTGAAAAAGCCAAAGAAGGTTTTGAAAAAATATTACAAGGAAAAAACACATCCGCACTTACCGAAAGAGCGCTTAAATATGATCTCACTATTCCTTTTGCAAGATGGGTAGCCATGAATCACGGACAACTAACGTTTCCATACAAACGATATCAAATACAACCCGTATGGCGTGCCGACAGGCCACAAAAAGGACGCTACAGAGAATTTACACAATGTGATGCAGATGTGGTTGGCAGTACTTCGTTAATAAATGAAATTGAATTAGCCAATATTTATCATACTGTTTTTGTAAAATTGGGTCTTGCAGGATATGAATTAAAGATCAACAACAGGAAAATACTGATGGCATTGGCTGAATTATGTGATGCTGTTGAAAAATTGGCTGCTATTACAATGTCAATAGATAAACTGGATAAAATAGGAATTGAAAAAGTTACAGAAGAACTCAACCAGCGTGGCTTAAACACTGTTCAAATTGATATAATCCAAAACTACCTGAATATTTCAGGCAGTAATGACGAAAAATTACTTATAGCTGAATCTCTTTTTTTAAATAATGAAACTGCAAAAAAAGGAATCAAAGAACTGAAGTATGTTCTTGATCAAACAAAGAACACTAACCTTGTTATTGATTTCACCCTTGCAAGGGGATTGAATTATTATACCGGGACAATTTTTGAAGCCAAAGCACCTGCTAATGTGGATATGGGAAGCATCGGCGGCGGTGGCAGGTACGATGACCTGACAGGCCTGTTCGGTGTACCAAATATACCGGGCGTTGGAATCAGTTTTGGCGTAGACAGGATCTATGATGTACTGGAAGAGTTACAATTATTTCCTGAAAACTTACAAGTAAGCACCAGGGCACTTTTCTTTAATCTTGGAGAAAAAGAAGGCCAGTTTGCATTCAATTGTATGCAGGAATTACGCAATAATGGGATTGCCTGTGAACTTTACCATGAAAATGTAAAAATGGATAAGCAATTCAAATATGCTGATAAAAAAAATATACCCTTTGCGGTTATCATCGGAAGCAAGGAATTGGAATCCGGTGAGGTAGTTATTAAAAATTTAAAGACCGGAGTGCAGGAAACCATTTTAGTAAATGCGTTATCTTTATTTTTCACTACCCCTGATTAAAGGGTTACTAAAAAAGTATTTTTCGTTTTAATAAAAAATAATTTTATGCAAATTCTATTTAAATTAACCCTGATCCTATCTGTCACTGCAATTTTATTCTTAACCTCATGCGGTAGTAAAACAAATAAAGAAGGGCGGTATATTCCTTCAAACGCTGCATTTGTTCTTCATATGAATGGCGAGTCTCTGCATGCGAAATTACCCTGGGAAGAAATAAAGCAAAATGAACTTTTTAAACAGATCTATATTGATAGTACTTTCCCTGTCATTTTGAAATCGGTTATGGATAATCCTGAAAATACAGGCATTGATGTTAAAAATGATATGTTGGTTTTTGTAATGAAAGATTCATCTGGCGGATATGTGGCAGTTGAAGGAACGATAAAAGATGCTGCAAAATTCAAGCAGTTTAACAACAGTATAAATGAGTCGCCTGTAACAGAAACGGAAAAAGACGGTATTCATTTTTTAAGCAGTCTTAATATTACCGCTTCCTGGAAAGAAGAAAAATTTGTTATGGTTATGGATGCTCCCGAATTGAAAGACTTTAAAAATATGCAAGGCACTTATGTTGATTCAACTACAATATCACCAAGAATTAAAAAAGACTTAAATGCCATTGCAACTGACATATTTCTATTAAAGGAAAATAAAAGTTTAGGTAAAGAGGAAAAGTTCACAGACCTGATGAAAACCAATGGCGATGTACATTTCTGGATGAATATTGAAGCCCTTGAACCTGGTAGTTCAGATTTACCCGGCATGGCAGCACTTAGCATGGTTAATCTCAAAAAAATGTATGAAGATTCAAAATTAACCGGAACTGTGAATTTTGATAACGGAATAATAAATGTCGATTTCACAACTTATTCAGGCAAAGAAATGACTAAGCTCATAAATAAATACAGTGGCGATAAAATAAACAGTGAGATGCTTAAGCGAATTTCATCTAAAAATGTAGCGGCATTATTTGCACTTAATTTTAAACCTGAAGGGATAAGGGAATACCTTAAATTATTAGGAGTTGATGGTTTTGCAAATATGGGAACCGCATTCCTTGGTTTTAATCTGGATGATTTTATAAAAGCAAATAAAGGAGATATTCTTCTTGCAGTTTCAGACCTTGTACAGGATAGTAGTGGCAAGTTGGATTTTTCGGCACTGTTCAGTGCTTCCATTGGTGATAAACCTTCTTTTGATAAATTATTACAAGCAGGAAAGAAGTTGGGAAATGAGAAATTTAACGACAGCTTAGCCCCATCTATCTTTTACAACATGAATGAAAAATATTTTGTAATCGGAAATAAAAAACAAGACATCGATAAATTTACTGCTACATCAAATAACAATAACAATGAATTTTTTGATAAGCTTACCGGTAGTTCTTCGGGAGCGTATATAAACTTTCAGTATATTTTAAAATCTATGCGTGCTGACGCTAAAAGGGATAGCCTGGAAAATGTAATGTATGATGCCTCTTTACAGATGTGGGAAGACCTTATTTATAAAGGTACCGATATGAAAAACGGCGGAACATCAATGCGCATGGAAATAAACCTGATTGATAAAAATACCAATAGCCTGAAGCAATTGAATAAATACCTGAGTATAATGGGAGCAGTACAAATGAAGCAACGGGACAAATACAAAATTAATGCTGTTGATACAACAGATGCTGTTGTATCGCTTAATTCAGACTAAAAAGGAATTAATATAAATATAAAGCCGTCAAAAATATACAGCCTGACGGCTTTTTAATTTATTTCAAATATGAATATCATACTGGAAGAAATAAAACCGGATTTCCTGGAATCAGAAAAAATTGAACAATCGGAGATCTGGAATAAAAATATCATCATTCAAAAAGGAGAAAAGATTCAGATCGTTGCACCAAGTGGTAGTGGCAAAACTTCCTTTATTCATTTTTTATACGGGTTACGAAAAGATTACACTGGAAATATTTTATTCGGAAAGAAAAATGTTAAAGATCTGCATACAGAAGATTTTGCAACTATTCGCAATAAAAACTGCAGTATTGTTTTTCAGGACCTCAGACTTTTTCCTGATCATACAGCATATGAAAATATAAACATTAAAAGATTGCTGAACCCATACCATTCCGAACAAAGGATCAACGAAATGGCTTTAACACTTGGTATTGAAAACAAACTTACCAAAACTGCCAGAACCTGCAGTTATGGTGAACAGCAAAGGATCGCCATTATTCGTGCCCTGCAACAGCCATTTGATCTGTTATTGATGGATGAACCTTTTAGCAATCTGGATGAGACCAACAGAAAAAAGGCCATGGAACTTATAGAAGCAGAAGTTTCAAAAAGGAATGCAGCCTTTATATTAGCCGATTTGAAAAGACTTGATCTTTTTACAGCAGACCGTATCATATATCTTTAGTACACATCAAATGGATAAGTCAATATCAAGGTTATCAGAAAAAAGAATGTCATTCAAGACCATTGATCCATTTTTAAATATTGGAGAAAATTACACTTCAAAATTTTTCAGCTATGCAGGTTTGTGCATTGGTGTTTTACTGCTGCTTTGTTCTGTACAAATGTATATAAACATCAATCATTTATTAAAAGATAAAAACCCCCGAAAAAATGGTTTTGATTTTATTTCCGTTACAAAGACCATCACCAATGAGAACATGGGAAAGGATAATCGTTTTACAGAAGCTGATATAAAAGAATTACAAAAACAATCCTTTATTACTGATGCAGCACCATTGATCAGTAATCAGTTTCGGGCAAAAGCAAGTGCCGGAACAATCATACCATTCAGTACCGATCTTTTTCTTGAATCAGTTAAAAATGATTTTTTAGATACCGTGCCGGTTTCCTTTTCCTGGCAACCGGGACAACAGGATGTGCCCGTTATCTTCTCCGCTGATTTTTTAGAAATGTATAATATTTTTGCCCCGGCGCAGGGTTTGCCGCAACTTTCTGAAAGCAGTATTGGTTCTGTTAACATAATACTTGAATGCTATAGCCCGTCGGGAGTTGTAAATTTCAGGGGACATATTGTTGCATTAAGTGACCGGATCAATTCTGTGCTTGTTCCGGAAAATTTTTTACAATGGGCCAATAATACTTTCAGTAATACACCTAATGCTCCCGCTGCCAGGGTATATCTGAAAACCATTGATGCCAATGATCCACAATTATTAAATTTCCTGGAACAAAAAAATTATCACGTCAATAAGGACAAAACAAAATTCGGAAGGGTTAAACAGGTTTTACAGGCCGTAGTAAGTGGTTTGGGCGGATTTGCTGTTTTGGTTATTTTACTTGCCATGATGTTGTTCTCATTCTACCTGCAATTAATGATCGCAAGAAGCAAAGATAATTTGCAACTACTGTTAACGTTAGGTTATTCGCCAAAGTGGCTTAGTAAAACAGTTGCAATGAAATGGATACCTGCTTATACCCTTATTATTCTGATTGCATTAATATTAACTGCACTCATGCAATTCATATTCTGCCAGTTTGTAATAAGCGGAAGAGATGAACTTTCTCCTTACCTGCATATTGGTATTTTTTTATTAGCTGCTTTGTTGCTGATAGTATGTATTATTGTTAATTACAGGCTAATCAGGATGTTGTTGTACAAATTGTAAAACCGTTTAGAAAAGTTTAGAGAGTTTAGTAGGTTTAGATATACTTTAAAAAATTGAAGCACTACATTTTAAATGAACTACTAAACTCTCTAAACTTTTCTAAACGCACTAAACCAGCTTTTAAGATAGCAGCTATCACATCCCTTCAAATATAACTGCCGCCCCCTGCCCAACTCCTACACACATGGTAGCCAATCCATACTTACTTCTTCTTTTCTTCATTTCGTGTAACAAGGTTGTGGATATCCTGACACCACTGCATCCGAGTGGATGGCCAATGGCAATAGCTCCTCCATTAACATTTACTTTTTCAAGATCAAGGCCAAGGTCGTGTATGCAGGCAATACTTTGTGATGCAAAAGCCTCATTCAGTTCGATCAGATCCAGGTCGGCAACAGACAAGCCTGCACGTTGCAATGCTTTTTTTGTTGCGGGAACGGGGCCAATTCCCATAATGGCAGGATCAACACCAGCAACAGCCATACTTATTATTTTTGCAATTGGTTTTAAGGCATATTTTTTAACAGCGCTTTCACTGGCAAGTAAGATAGCTGCAGCACCATCATTGATACCGCTGCTATTTCCTGCTGTTACAGTTCCGTCTTTTAAAAATGCAGGCTTTAGTTGTCCTAGTTTTTCCAAAGAAGATAATCTTGGATGCTCGTCATTTTCAAGATCAAAAATTTCTTTACCAACCTGTACCTGCACCGGGATGATCTCATCGGCCCATCTGCCTGCTTTTAATGCATTGTTATATTTTTGCTGGCTTTCTAAAGCAAATTCATCCTGAGCATGCCTGCTAATATTCCATCTTTTTGCAACGTTTTCAGCTGTTTCGCCCATGGAATAAGGATAATATAATCCGGAAAGTTTATTATTAACAAAGCGCCAACCCATGGTGCTGTCGTATATCTGCGCATTTCTGTCAAATGCGGCTGAAGCTTTGGGCATAACAAATGGCGCCCTTGACATACTCTCAACACCACAGGCGATCATCAGTTCCGCATCACCACAGGCAATGGTCCTGCTGCAATCCATTATTGCCTGCAGACCGCTTGCGCAAAGCCTGTTAACAGTATTTCCTGCAACACTAACCGGTAACCCGGCAAGCAAAGATGCCATACGTGCAACATTACGGTTATCCTCGCCACTTTGATTGGCAGCACCTGCAATTACGTCCTCAATAGCATTCACATCAATATTTTCATTTCGAATTACAAGTGCTTTTATTACATGAGCCAACAGGTCATCCGGTCTTGTACCTGAAAGGGACCCTCCATATTTTCCAATAGGAGTTCTTAAAGCATCAATGATATAAGTAGTTTTCATTTAGTAAAATTTAACTTAAGAAAAGTAGTTATTTAATTTTTTACTTTTTAATAAAAAACTAAAAAAAAGTTCAATTATAGCTCAAAGTTAGGATGATTATCTTTGCAGGATGTCAAATAAGAGAAATATACGGTCACTTAGCTTAACCGATCTGAAAGAATACTTTGAATCTGTGGGGGATAAAAAATTCAGGGCTATTCAGGCGTATGAATGGATCTGGAAGAAAAATGCCAGGCATTTTGATGACATGAGCAATTTATCACTTGAACTACGTAAAAAACTAGATCAGGATTTTGATTTCAACGCTATAACAATTGATGTATCTCAAACAAGCAGTGATGGAACGATCAAAACACGCTTTAAGACATATGATAGTCACCTGTTAGAAGGAGTGATCATTCCAACTGAAAAAAGAAATACGGCATGCGTTTCATCCCAGATTGGATGTAGCCTGAGTTGTAAATTCTGTGCAACCGGCTTAATGGATCGTAAACGAAATCTTCATTTTGATGAGATCTATGACCAGGTAGCTATTTTAAATGAACAAAGCGAAAAAATTTACGGAACCAAACTTACCAATATTGTTTATATGGGTATGGGTGAGCCATTATTGAATTATCAAAACGTTTTAAAATCTATTGAAAGGATCACTGCAAGCGATAGTATGGCCATGAGCCCCAAGCGTATCACGGTTTCTACAGCTGGTGTAGCAAAAATGATCAGACAATTGGGCGACGATAAAGTTCGTTTTAATCTGGCCCTTTCATTACATGCTGCCACTGACAAAAAGCGTGATAAAATAATGGCTATTAATGAAACAAATAATATAGCTGCACTTATTGAATCACTTAATTATTTCTACGAACAAACAAAGAATGATATCACACTGGAATATGTTCTGTTGAAAAGCGAAAATGACAGTCTTGAAGATGCAGAAGAACTGGTAAAAGTTTATCGCAAAATACCAACACACCTGGTAAATGTAATTGAATACAACCCTGTTTTTGGCATTCCATTTGTAAAATCAGACGAAGACAGCACACAAATATTTACAGACTACCTCGTTAAACACAAAGTAAATGTTAGGGTTCGCCGCAGTAGGGGAAAAGATATTGATGCGGCATGCGGGCAGTTGGCAAATAAGTAAGTGGTCAGTCGACTTAAGCCGCCAGACCACTTAGGCATAAAATAACTAACTTTGCCCCTCATTACTGTTGCAAAACAGCATAAAACTATAAAAATGAGTCAGGCTCCTTTCAAAAAATTCATAGCCCCCAAAAAGAACAGTGTAAAAAAAGAAGAAGTACGCCAGGAAAAAAAGAAATACAGAAAAGAAAAGAATGCCTACTTCGATAAATTAAAAGAAGAGAAATACCAGGCACGTATGGCTGCCAAAAACCCGGCAAGGAAAAATAATGATCCGGTCAGATCAGCAGATAAATCAGAATCCCCTTCTTCAAAAACAAAAGTACTCCCCGGGCAAAAAACTACAGATGTGGTTATGCCTCTCAATAAGTTTTTAGCACATTGCGGTATCAGTTCAAGAAGAGATGCTGTTGAACTGATCAGTGCAGGTAAAGTAAAAGTAAATGGAGTAATTGCAACTGAACCGGGTTATAAAGTACAGCCCACGGATGAAATAATTTTCAATACAAAAAAGTTATACGTTACAAAGAACCTGGTGTATATTTTATTGAACAAACCAAAAGATTATATTACCACAACCGATGACCCACAAGGCAGAAAGACCGTTTTACAACTGATACAAAAAGCAACTGAAGAAAGAATTTATCCCATTGGCAGGCTTGATAGAAATACATCCGGAGTTTTGTTGCTTACCAATGATGGTGACCTTACACAAAAATTATCTCACCCCAGTTACCAGATAAAAAAGATCTATGAAGTAAAACTGGATAAACCATTAACAAAAACTCACTTTGAAAAAATATCAGAAGGACTTGTGCTGGAAGACGGGCCGGTAACTGTTGACAGTATTGCATATGCAGATTCAAAAGATAAATCCATCATAGGAATAGAGATACACAGTGGCCGCAATCGTATTGTACGACGCATTTTTGAACATCTGGAATATGATGTTAAAGGCCTTGACAGGGTTATGTATGCAGGCCTTACTAAAAAGAATGTTGAACGTGGCAAATGGAGATACCTGGCAGAAAAAGAGATCCGTTCGCTAAAATATCTGAATGAATCAAAAAGGAAGAATAATAAAATACCTGATTCAAATACAAAGACTTTAGAAAAAGAAACCGTTAAGCCCGATACTAAAAACTGGAAAAGTTTAACTGATAAAGATATTGCTGCTGCCATTGGAGAACCTATTCCCGCAAGCAATAAACCAATGCGTGAAAAGGAACCAAAAATTCCCAAGGCCAGGAAATTTAAAACTCATTCTGAAAAGAAGAACTTCAAAAATCAGCAAGTTGGCAAAAAATAATTACAGCATTGTTTTTGAAAATGATGATATGGTTGCCATTAACAAACCAACCGGGCTGTTGACCATTCCCGACAGGGAGCAATCTGAAAAGTCATTAAAGGAACTCCTTAAAGAAAAATACGGTAACATTTTTACTGTTCACAGACTTGATAAAGACACCAGTGGTCTGGTGATATTTGCTAAGAATGATACTGCTCATAAATATCTTTGTAAACTCTTTGAAGACAGGAAAGTGGAAAAATATTACCTGGGTATTGTATTGGGTTCTCCCACAAGTAAAACAGGCAGTATTGACGCTCCCATTACCGAACATCTGCAACATAAAGGAACCATGACGATTCACCGCAGTGGTAAGCCATCATTGACAACTTATGAAGTGATAGAGGCTAATAAATATTTTTCATTACTCTCGTTTCAATTGCACACCGGAAGAACCCATCAGATAAGGGTTCATGCCAAACACATCGGACATCCCTTAGCATGTGATACATTATATGGTGATGGGAAACCTGTATTGCTATCATCTATCAAGAAAAAATTCAAGCTTAGTAAACATGATGATGAAGAACGGCCAATGATAAACAGGCTTGCTTTACATTCTTTCAAACTCATTTTTACTGATATGCATGACCAACAGTTTGAACTGATTGCAGAAATGCCAAAAGAATTCAGAGCACTGATGCAGCAGTTGAAGAAAATTAATTAACCTGAAAAGCCGGGACCTCAACCCAATTCCATTTCAACCAGATGACGCTCTTTTCAAAAAGCCTTTTCCAAAACGATTTTTTACTTCGTCAATAGCTTTATACAGATCACTTTTTCGTTCGGTATCGCTGAATAAATTTGTTTGCACAGCTTCATTGGTAAGTTCACTTAATTTAACACCAATTAACCTAACCGGTTCGCCCTTCTTATAAAGTTTTTGAAAAAGAGCTTTCACTACAGGGATAATTTCATCATCCGCATTTGTATATGGAATAGTTGTTTGCTTTGAAACAGTTTCAAAATCCGGATAACGGATCTTAACTGCTACACAACCTGAAACTTTACCATCCTGCCTGAGTTCAAAACAGATTTTTTCTGTTAACCTCACCAATTCTTTCTTTATAAAAAGTAAATCTGTCTTATTTTCTTCAAAAGTATTTTCAGAAGAAATAGATTTTGCTTCATGATATGGCGTAACTGATCCTAGATGTATTCCCTGGCTTTTATTCCAAAGGTCGATTCCCCATTTGCCGAATTTTTCTTCGAGTAATTCAATACCGGCATCACTTATTTGTTGAATGGTATTTATTCCTATAGATTTTAAAACAAGTTCAGTTTGTTCTCCTACTCCGGGAATATTTCCAACAGGCATAAGTGACAGAAATTCCTTTTCTTTGCCAAATGGAATCAAAAGATAGCCATTAGGTTTAGCCTGATTTGTTGCCATTTTTGCCATCATTTTATTGCTGGCCATTCCGAAAGATATTGGCAGTTTTGTTTCTTCAATAATTTGTTGACGTAACTCAATTGTCCATTGAAGTGGATTGAAAAACTTTTCCATACCGCTAAGGTCAAGATAGAACTCATCTATAGATGCTTTTTCAAACAAAGGAGCTTTTGATGCAATGATCTGTGTAACCCATCTTGAATACTTACTGTAATCACTGCGATGGCCTTTTAGAAATAACGCTTGCGGACACAATTGTTTTGCTTTGGATGAAGGCATTCCGGATCTAATACCAAATTTTCTTGCCTCATAACTACATGCAGCAACAACACCTCTGTCGCTTCCTCCAACGATAACCGGTTTGCCTTTTAAGGAAGGATCATTTAATATTTCAACTGAAACAAAAAACGAATCAAGGTCAAAGTGTGCAATGGTGCGTTGAGATTGTGACAATTGTAAATTTATTGAATGATTACACATAAATTTCCAGTAACCCATCAGGCAGTTCTACAAAAACCTTCTTGTTCTTTTTATCAAGTTTAATTAGACTTGCTTCGTGTATGGGTACCAGTGCCTCTTTGCCTTTATACATAATAGTACACAATACCTGATGCGGTTGTTCTATGACTTCTATTATTTCGCCAAGGTTTGTATCACCATTAATCATATTAAAACCCAATAAAGCAATTGGAGCAGCTTTTGCAACAAATTTTTTGAAATCAGTTTCTTCCAGCCAGGCCTCTTTTGGCGTAATTTTACGTGCTATTTCCTTTGTTTCTATCCCTTCCAGTTTTATATAGGTTTCTGATTCACTTTTTATGGATGTCTTTTCAATAAAATAAGGTATAAAATTATCTTTACTTTCTTCTATATAAATAGCTTCCAAACCTTTTAGTGTTGTTTTTTTACCAAGACTATGCTGTAAAACAAGTTCTCCCAGAAGTCCATAACTAGCGGCAAATTTTCC
>JANOPU010000327.1:0-12421 GCA_031422055.1 Ferruginibacter sp. | reverse complement strand
TCAGTAGATGACCAGGAGGAAATACTTGCAATCGAATTATCAAAATAGGTTTTTAGTATAAGATCTCTATTATTAGATAGTTCAGCTATACGCAACTGAATTTGTAATACACTATCTCCTTGTCGGCTAAATTTATTAGTGTAATAATAGTTTGCTAAATTATTTAAGGCATATACTTTATCATTGTCTGAAATAGCTTCATTACATAGCCGACACAAACTATCTAATTTGTCTGTTTTCTGGGCAAAAGCAATATTATAAGTACTAATGAAAACAAACAGAAATATATAAATTGATCTCATCATAACCGGGCTTCTTATCCAAATATACAATTTTTGATTTCTTTAAATATAATAAGTAGTTATTAGCACTCTTATCCTGGAAATCATTCCTTATCTAAATCACTTAAAAAAAATTTAAGTGGTTAAATAAAATTTTTGCTTTAATAAGCATCATCACCAAATGAAGGGAAGGGAATGTAAATTTTGAAATATCGAAATGTTGAAGATATTAGTAGTACTTTTTAAAAAAACCTATATGAAAATTGCAACCTGGAACATTGAACGGCCGACAAAAACTACAAGTAGGATAAAACAGATCATTGACTCGTTACAAAAAGTTGATCCTGATATTTTAATACTGACTGAATCCAATGAAGCTGTACTTCTCGGCGAAGCCTATAACTATTTTCATACAGATATTTTACTTGAGCTATTTTATAAAGAAGGAGAACGGCGGACAAGTATTTATTCCATGTACCCATTAATAAAACAGGAATAAACGCTTCATGCTCCGGGGGAAAGAAAAAGTGGTGATTGAAACAGGATTACTTGCCCTGGCACATAATCTTCGAAAGAAAGCAGCCTAAAAAGGCTTCTTTTTCCATTTTTAGCACATAAGAAGTGCAACACTGAAATGTAACAGAGACATCAATCGAAAATCAATAAAAAATAGAAGACAAAAAAAACCGCCTCATTTTAGAAATGAGACAGCCTCTTTTTATTATTCAAAATATTATCTGATCTTTTGTCTGCCTATTGAAATACTAAATTTAATATTAAAACTAAAATAAGCATCTTTTTGAGTTGCACTGCCTCGTTTTCCACCAGGCCCGGTTACTTTAGTTATCTGCCTGTCGCTAAGTGCAATGGCATTGGCAAGTTTAGTACCGGTAAAATATTGGGAATAAACAAGAGGATCAATATAGTCTTTACTTACATCATCCAGGTAATCTGTGTTTAACATCCTATAAACATATTCGCCTCTAACATTTACTAAAGGAGATAATTCATACTTTATGCCTAAACCTACCGGAATATTTATTTGCTGCAATTTGTAAACAGGCCTGTCGGGGTATTCTTTAAAACCCTGTCCTTCGGTACTTAATGGTTGCAGATCTATCCATTTTCCATTCAAATTTGACTGCGGGTTAAATGAAAAAAAGCCTACGCCTCCTAATAAATATGGAGATATCCTTGGAGGATCTGATTCCCTGTTTTCATAATTAATGAAAATATACAAAGGATGTATTTCTGCAATCAAAGAAAATTCAGTGATCTTAGTTCTGAAATTCACGTTCCTGTTGTAACGTTCAATAGCAATATCGAGTGGACTTACACCAGCTAAAACAGCATCATCAGAAGATAATTTTCCAAATGTACCTTCTAACCTGAGTGCAACTGCATTTTTATAAATTGCGTTTACAAAAATGCCAGCGCCCATACTTGTTTTTCCCAGATTGATATCTTTCACAAACTTTTTACCAATGCCTTTATTGCCTCCAATATCTGTTAAAGAATTCATAACTGCAATAGACGCACCTACTTCAAATAAAAAGGGACTGTCATAATAGTCATCGTTATAAAAATAATACTGCGCAGTTGCATTATTTGAAGATATGGCCAGCAATATGCTGAGACTTAACAGGCTGAGTATTCTTTTCATGAAAACAAAAAGTTAATTTGAAATAAGCAATTTACAATACAAAGAGTGTAAATTACTGAAATTATTCTTACAAAGAAAACGAAAATTTTTAAATTTTTACGTTAGATTTTTGACTAGTATAAAATTTACAGGCAATTGTTATCCCACAATTGCTGCATTTAGGATTTCTGGCAGTGCAAACATACCTGCCATGTAATATAAGCCAATGATGAGCTTTATGAATAAGTTCTTTTGGAAGCTGTTTAACTAATTGAATTTCAGTAGCTAACGGTGTTTTTGCAGCTGTTGTTAGCCCAATTCTTGCACTAACCCTGAAAACGTGGGTATCAACAGCCATATTTGGTTGTTCATCTATTACTGAGGTAATAACATTTGCCGTTTTTCTTCCAACTCCGGGTAATTTAATCAGTTCATCAACATTCATTGGAACATTACCGTTAAAAGTATCCTGAACCATTTTTGCCATAGCTATCAGGTGTTTTGTCTTATTATTCGGATATGAAATACTTTTAATGATTGGAAAAAGGTCATCAAAATCTGCATTACTCATTGATTCAGCATCAGGGAATTTATTAAAAATGGCAGGAGTTATACTGTTTACTCTTTTATCTGTACACTGGGCAGAGAGAATAACAGCTACTAAAAGTTGAAATGGATCTTTAAAAAGTAATTCTGTTTCGGCATCTGGGGCATTCTCCAGAAAATAGTTAATTACAATTTGGTAGCGTTCTTTTTTAGTCATAAAAAAACCCGTTTCTATATTCAGAAACAGGTAAATTACATAAATACGTTTGAATTAAGCTTGAGGAGTTAACTCTTCAATTGCTTTTTCGGCATAATTTAATATATTATCAATGGTTTTTTTACGTGGAGAGAGTTGAATTGTTTCCAGTCTTTTCAATCCGGAAGAAATTACTTCTAATTTTTCACGTAAACTCCAATCTGATTCTATTGCTGCTTTTATAGCTGCCGTTTTTTCAATGGAAGTTTCTTTGTACAAATATTGTAACAAATCTTCCGGTGTAAAGCTGTGCATAGGCGAAGTTAAGAACTTGTTTGAAATTAAATAAATATCATTATCCGCATATTAAACGGAGGCTTTAAAGGAATATTGTGTTTTAACCGTATTTTTTCCCCTTTTATGGTGTATTTACTATAAAAAGGTCCTCATTGTCTTTTTTCATTAAATACTTTTCCCGGGCATATTTTTCAATTGTTTGTGTACTGGTTTTTAAGAGATTCAGTTCAATGCGGGTTTCTGCTATCAGTTTGTTTAAATGTTTTTCACTTTTTTGAAGGTCAGCCAATTTTTCCCGGCGATTATTCATCAGTGCCAGATCTTTAACATCAAAAAACAGCATCCAAATAATAAAAAAGGCAGACGCAATAAAATACTTATTACCTATAAAAGAAAAAATACCGCTGATAATTTTCATAAATAATGTTTTAAGTTTTAGAGATGACATCTTTATTATTGTTAGATGTCATCTCTAAGTAACTATCTAATGATCAGTTTTTCAACCTTTGAAGATTGCGGCATCAATATATGTAACATATACATACCTGAAGCAAACCCACTGATATCTAATATAGCCGGCGAATTAGTTGCATGTACCTTTTTCCAGGAACGTACTATTTGACCCTGTGTATTTATTAAATTAATATCTGTTGTGCCCAAAACACCTGCTATAAATATTTTCAACTGATCTTTTGCCGGGTTAGGACTTATAGAAACTTCTATGTCTGACCCCTTAATTTTTGCCTGCCTGATCTCAGAAAATTTTTCTCTGTTATCAATGTCTGTCTGGCGAAGGCGATAATGGTATACAACATTTGGTTGTACAAAGTTATCAATAAACTGGTATTTCGTCAGTGTATTACTATTTCCATTCCCATCTATCCAACCGATCTTCTCAAAATCTATGCCATTGATACTGCGTTCAATTACAAATCCTTTGTTGTTTATTTCTGTTGAAGTGGCCCAGTTAAGTATGATGTTCTTACCGTTAGGTCTTGCATCAAAACTTAAAAGGGTAACAGGAATTACAATTGTTGGAGATGCAAGCATGAATTGGGAAAATCCTCCGGTAACGTTTGCAGTAAATGCTACATACCCTTTTGTTGCACGCTGGTCGTCTACAATAGTGTTGAAAACCTGTGCATTTGGACCTGTTAGCGTTGATGCCAGGCTAATGCCGTCTTTTACTTTAAGCAATTTTAAATTTGGAACATTAGCACCCCAAACAGCAAGTTCTGCCGTTGTATAATATAAGGTAATCTGGTAGGCGTTTATTGGATTGGCAACAGCAGGAGTAATATTTACAACTTTATTACTTCTTAAATAAGCTCCTGTATTTGTATTTACAGTTGTTTGGCCGGTGCCTGCACTTGCAATAAAGGCAGTATTACAACCAATATTTATAAAAGGATTTGTGATAGCTGCAATAATTCTATTAGTGCTGCTCATGTATTGCTGCGTCTGTCCTAAGTTATGCGTTTGTGTTGCCGTTTGGTTTAATACCGTTTCCACTCCACTGTTTTCGCCGGTAATTACAACATTATCTATAATAAATGCCGGATTGTTTCCTATATTATTGTCATTACTCCAATCAAATCCTACCCAAAGATTAGGAACATTTGAGACTGCAGCCGGTAGATTTACAGTAACTGTTGTTTTTGCTGTTGTTCCCTGGAAAAAGACAACGTCACCATTTGCATCTGTTACAGGAGTTAAGCCGGTTCCCTGAGTAGTTGTTGAATATCTTAAATATCCATAGTCATACACACCATCAATATCAGCTTCTCCATTTATGGCATAATCGAAAGTGACTTTTATATTTTGGTATCCGGTGGTATTGATAGCTCTTGTAATAACTATGGCGTCTGCTGTGATGGTTGCTGTATAATCAGGAACAGCCGTTTCTGCTGTTTGAGCTCCAGCGTTTCCATTTGTAATATGCAATACCCTGCCATTCGAACCTGCTGTAAAGCCTGTGGATCCGCCATATTGAGCATTGACAGTCCAACCATTTGTACTGCCATTTAGAAATCCTTTGAGCCATCCTGTTGGAATATTACCACTATTAGCAACAGTACCAAAACTTTCAGATAATAATGTAGTTACCTGGCTGGTATTATTTAGAAAATAAAAGGTATCATCATCTGTTACAGTGATGGTATGTGTTTGATTGGTAGTTCCAACAACCAGTCCGGCACCTGTAATGGTAAATCCTACAATAATAGTTTGTGTTGTTTCAGGTTCACCATCATCTATCACCCTGATTGTAACGCCTTTTGCTCCGCTTTCTCCATTGATATAACTTGCGCTGGTTGATCCGATCACAGAATAATCAACATTTTGAGTGGCTGTTCCTGTAAATGTGAAATTAACAGTGGCATTTCCACTGGCGATAATAGCAGGTGCTACAGAAATCACATAATCTTTAAACTTAGGACAAGTGGCACCGTTACCTGTTTCAGCTACTGCACTTGCATCATTAAGAAATTTTAGTGCATTAGCTGTTATTGGTGTACATATGGTAGCTCCCGGATTTCTGGGCCTTCGGGGTGCGGCACCCATAACAGCCTGGATCCTGTCTGTTTGGTTTAATGTAAAAGTATTCATACAACCGTCATCGCTATAATCCATATAATCCTGGATCATCCGTGGTAAACTACTACACTGTACCGGTATGTCACAAACAGGCACAGCAGAATAATAATCATCACTGCATGGCGGAGTATCGGCACAATAATCTGTACCACTGCAATTAGAAACATCTCCCCATACATGATATAAACCAAAGAAATGCCCGAGTTCATGAGTAACGGTTCTGCCTAATGCATAAGGGGTTGCAGTGCCCGGGGATGCTACACTTCCTATTGCGCCTGTAAGAAAAACCACCCCTGCAGTTGTTGCTGTTTCACCTGGTGGCAGATCAGCTAATCCTGCCGTAGGGAAAGTGGCATAACCTAATAATCCACTATTATTAAAATTATACACCCAAATGTTTACATATATAGAAGGATCCCAGATGCTGGCAGGTTTGATTGTATTATCAATATAATTGATCATTGCATTTACCTGTGCATTTGATGAACCAAAAGTTGTAGGGTCAGCCCATCCCAGAGTATTTCTATTGATCCTGTTAATACCTGGCTGAGCCAAAACAACATTATTCGGATCTCTCAATACCGGGCAAAAGGTCAATCCTGTATTTGCGGCTACTCCAAATGGAGATCCGGATAAATTTCCAAAATCTTTATTTAGCTGGTCTATTTGTTGATTTACCTGCGATGCAAATATATTCGTACCCGTTCCTTCAGTCGTGCCATCATGAATAATGTGGAATACCACCGGAATGATATAATTAACAATAGCGGCACCTCTTGCTGCTTTATTTTCGGCAATCTTTTGATTGATAAAATTTTCAAATGCACCCTGGTCATAGCCCATTGCTTTCATCTTGTCCATTTGTGTAACAAAACCACATCTGTCTGCCAAATATCCATTTGGTTGTATATTGGATGATGGTACTGTGCCGGTGTTTGTAGGTTGAGCAATTAAGCTTCTTGGACCAGATAATACAGTCTGGTTAATTTTTTGAGCAAATACTGTTGATGAAAAAAACAATATTGCCAATAATAAATAAGCGTACATTTTTTTCATACGTAAATTTTGATAATATTAGAAAGACTTGTTACATCAATAGATAGGTCACAAGCATTTTAGGGAGGATAAATATACTACTTTAAAATAAAAGAAGCACTCCCGGAGCGCTTCTTTTTATGTTACAAAATTAAAATTTTATTTTCCAAATTTTATTTTTTCGGTTGGAAATTCACCACTATCAGCAAGCATCTCTTCAATACGGATTAATTGATTGTATTTTGCCATTCGATCACTTCGGGAAGCAGAACCCGTTTTTATCTGTCCGCAATTTAAAGCAACAGCAAGATCTGCAATGGTACTGTCTTCCGTTTCTCCACTGCGATGACTCATGATGGTATTGTATCCATTATTCTGAGCCATACTTACTGCATTGATGGTTTCTGTAAGTGTACCTATCTGGTTAACTTTTACCAGTAATGCATTGGCAACTCCGGTATCAATTCCTTGTTGTAAACGTTTTACATTCGTAACAAAAAGATCATCGCCCACCAGTTGTATTTTTTTACCTAAAGTATCAGTCATTAATTTCCAGCCCTTCCAGTCATCCTCTGCCATACCATCTTCGATGGAAATAATGGGATATTTTTTTACCCAATTAGCCCAAAATTCTACCATCTTTTCACTACTCAGTTTTTTGCCATCACTTTTGTGGAAATGGTAAACTTTTTTTGTAGCATCATACATTTCACTAACAGCTGGATCCATTGCAATTGCTATTTGAGAACCCGCTTTAAAACCTGCGGCCGTTATTGCAAGTAAAACCGTTTCAATGGCTTCTTCATTACTTTGAATATTTGGTGCAAAACCACCTTCGTCTCCCACATTGGTGCTATATCCTTTTTTCTTTAAAACAGATTTAAGTGCATGAAATATTTCAACACCCCATTGCAATCCTTCGCTGAATGTTTTTGCACCAACAGGCATTACCATAAATTCCTGAAAATCAATTTTATTATCGGCATGTGAACCACCGTTTAAAATATTCATCATTGGAATGGGAAGTGTCTTTGCATTGGTGCCTCCGATATAACGGTACAAAGGCAGGTTGGCCTCAAGTGCAGCAGCTTTTGCAACAGCAAGGCTAACACCTAACATGGCATTAGCACCGAGTTTACTTTTATTACCTGTGCCATCAAGTGCAATCATCATCTTATCAATGCCTGTTTGATCTGCAACATCCCAACCAAGTAAATTATCAGCTATAATTGTATTTACATTTTTAACTGCTTTTAAAACTGATTTACCACCGTACATCTTTTTATTATTGTCTCTTAATTCTACGGCTTCATGAACGCCTGTACTGGCTCCACTTGGCACCGCTGCACGACCAAGCCTTTCGTTTTCTGTTAAAATATCAACTTCAATTGTTGGATTGCCACGACTGTCTAAGATCTGGCGGGCATGAAGGGAGGCGATGTAGCTCATAATTTATTTAGTTTGATGTTTGATGTTTGATGTTTGATGTTTGATGTTTGATGAATTTTCGGTCTACAAAGAAACGACCTTTATAGAATGCTTCAAAATGCAATTAAGTTGTCAATGATTTAAATACTGATTCTAAATTTTGTGTTTCATTTTGTAAGGAAACAATGTTTAAATTATGATCTATACTTAATTGTAACAATTGTTTTCTCACACTGTCTGCATTTGAACATTGAATATTGAAAATTGCCTGCCCCGATCCTTTCGGGGATTGCTGAACATTTTTTACTTCAATGGCAGCATGTAATTTTTTCAGTATTTCAATATCAATTTTTTCTTTGAATTCTACGGTAACATACTGTTTGCCTGTAGATGATTTTTGCAGATTCTGCAACTTATCATCTGCAACAATAAGTCCTTTGTTAATGATGATCACTCTGTCGCAGATAGCTTCTACTTCCTGCATGATATGAGAAGAGAACAATACTGTTTTATTTTGCCCGAGTTTTTTGATTACTTCCCTGATCTCAATGATCTGGTTGGGGTCAAGCCCCGATGTGGGCTCATCCAATATTAACACTTCCGGGTCGTGAACCAATGCAGCAGCCAGTCCTACCCGTTGTTTATAACCCTTGCTGAGCTGACCGATCTTTTTATTGGATTCCTGGTTTAGTCCAACAGTTGTTATTACATCTTCAATAATCTTTTTGGCGTTTTTTATTTCATGCACATTTGCTACAAACTGCAGGTATTCCCGAACGTACATCTCCGGGTATAATGGATTTGCTTCGGGGAGATAACCAATTTTTTTATTGGTTTCAATGCTGTTTTTCTGAACGGTAATACCACAAACCTGTATATCGCCTGCATCAGCTTCGAGATAACCGGTGATCATTTTCATGGTAGTGGATTTACCTGCACCATTCGGCCCAAGAAAACCTACGATTGATGCTTTGTCTATTGTAAATGAAATCTCGTCAACCGCTTTTTGGCTGCCATATTTTTTAGATAAATTCTTTACTGTTATAGACACTTAACTGATGTATGATTTATAGATGTATTAAAATATATGATGTATGATTTTGTGGATGTATGATTTATGCTGAAATACTCAATACACAATTTTCAACTATCAATGTTCATTTAAAGGCAGCATACCGGTAAAATTGAACATTGATAGTTGATCATTGAATATTGAACATTTTTTTGCCAATAAACTATTTCCCCTCATTATTTTGCGGCGGTCTTTGTTGAGACCTGTTTTGCGGGGGACGTTGTTGCTGCCTGCCTTGCCCTTGTTGTCCGCGATTAGGTCCTTGAGGTCTTCTTTGTTGTTGTTGATTTTGTTGTCCGCCTTGACCCTGATTAGGACCTTGTTGCCTTCTTTGTTGTAGTTGATTTTGTTGTTGGCTGCCACTACCTTGCTCATTATTATTTTGTGGAGCACGTTGTTGCCCTCTTCCGGCGCCCTGCTGTTGTGGCCTTTGATCCCTTTCTTTATCCCTGCGTTTACGGGTTGTCTTTTCAAGGCTCTTTAAACTGATCTGACCTACAATATCTGCATATTCAGGTTCTACTTCTTTTGGCTTGTTACTGATCAATTCTACTGTTTCCATTTCTTCGGGCCTGATGCCTTCTTTATTCTGTGCTTTTATTTTTTTTACAGTTTCTATGGTCAGTGGATATTGTTTATTGCTTTCCGCCATGGTATACCACATCAGGTTTCTGAAAATATCTTTTTTTACAAGGAAAGCTCTGCCTTTTGCAACTTCCAGCATATCGGCATCCGTAGGAAAGAACTGAAGTGCATCCATATATGTATCCAATTCATAATTCAGGCAACATTTAAGCCTGCCGCACTGACCGCTTAATTTTGTTTGATTGATACTTAGATTTTGGTAACGGGCTGCATTTGTATTTACACTCTTGAAATCGGTGAGCCAGGTACTGCAGCACAATTCTCTGCCACAACTCCCGATCCCACCGACTTTTCCTGCTTCCTGGCGTGCTCCGATCTGTCGCATTTCAACTTTAACTTTAAACTCACCGGCATATAATTTTATCAGCTCCCTGAAATCTACTCTGTCATCAGCAATATAAAAAAATGTTGCTTTTCTTCCATCTGCCTGTAATTCTACTTCGGCCATTTTCAGCTCAAGCTTCAATTGTCTTGCCATGGCACGGCTGCGAATTAATATTTGGGCTTCACGAGCCTTGTTTTCTTTCAATTTTAGAATATCCTGTTCTGTGGCCCGCCTTAATATTTTCTTGATATCAACACTTTTCTCTTCTATTTTATGCTTTTTCAGTTGTAATCTTACCAGTTCTCCCGTCATATTAACCATACCAACATCAAAACCACTTAGGCCTTCAACGGCAACCATTTCACCTTTTTCGTAATAATGTACGGTGGTATTTTTAAAATAATCTTTACGGCTTCCGTTATTAAAACTGATCTCAACAATACGGCAATTACTTTCAGGATCACTGAAAGGTAAATTGGCAAGCCAATCATGCACATTCATCCTGTTACAACCACCGCTGGCACAACTACCATGACTTTGACATCCGCCCGGTGCTCCTCCGTCTTTTGAGGTTCCGCAAGCTCCGCTTCCACATCCCATTGTATGTATAATTTAAGAATGAATGATTTATGAAACGGACAAATGTTCAAAGATGAGCTTCAGTGGCGTCGTTCCGATATTTATCGGGACACTTAATATCTTTATTGAGCTTTTTTAGCTGCAAATGACCGATAAAGTAAAAGTGTGTCATCCCTGTTTTACTATGGATAAACGCTCTAAATGTTGACTATAGTAGAAAAAATCAGTTCAAATAATTGCTTTCTTCACTACCAACGGCTCTTGCCCGTTTTCTTATTGCATCAAAATTACTGATTTGTTGCTAATAATATGATACAACTTAATAGTTAGTGCATGAAATAATATTTTTGCGTTGGCATTACGTTCTATATAATATGCAGCCTGATCCAGTTCAATTACGATAGCTTCCTGCTGGCTTATTCCGCAAAGTTTGTTGATTCTCAAGGCAAAATCAATGTCGGGCCTGTTTTCAGCTTCATTCTCAACTGGTATCACTCTTAATCTTACCGCCAGCTCGAGTATATGAACAAAATATTTGAGGAACTGTTTTTGTTTTTCCCGGCCAATTTTACTGATATCTTCGATCCATTTAACCTGGGCAGCCGGGCCGGTCTTTACAATACTATTAAGCCAGTCTCTTAATAACACTTCCCAATCATATTCAGCATGCTCCAGTTGCTGAACGGCTTCATGATAATTTCCTTCACTTATTGCAGCAATTTGTTGTGCTTTTTGAACAGATATGCCATTCCTGATCTCTAAAGCTGATTCAATATCCAAAACAGAAAGTTGCGGTATTTTTATAAGCTGGGTTCGGGATAAGATGGTTGGCAAGATCAAAGAATCATTTTCTGCAACCAGGATAAACAAAGTATTTGGCGGAGGTTCTTCGATAAGTTTTAATAATTTATTTCCTTCTTTTCCCAGCAATTCAGGCATCCACATGATCAGGATCTTATATTCACTTTCAAAACTCTTAAGGTTCATTTTTCGAATAATATCTAAACATTCATGTGTAGTGATATTCCCCTGTTTGTTCTCTGCGCCGATAAATTGTAACCAATCAAAAACATTGCCATACGGATTGGCACACATAAACTCCCGCCATTCTTTTATAAAATCTGTGCTGATGGGTTTATCGCCAGATTTCCTGGAGATGGCCGGATAAGAAAAATGAATATCGGGATGAACAAGCTGGCTGGCTTTTTTACAGGCAGCGCATTCGCCGCAACTATCGTTTCTCGTTTCGTTATTTTCGTTTCTCGTTTCTTGTTCAGGTTCTCCAAATAAAAAGGGGGCATTGATTTTGGACTGGCTGCTGTCTTTCTTACCTTTTATACGGTCACATACATTGTATTGTGCAAAAGCTCTGGCTAATGATAAAGCACCACTGCCTTCTTTACCTAAAAATAACAGGGCATGACTTAGCCTGTTTTGCTGAATCATATGAACAAGCTGTGACTTGATCTCTTTTTGACCTATAACCTGGGAGAATTGCATTTCTGCAAATATATGAATTGCCCCGGCTTTAATGAATAGCCCCGGCATTAAAGGGTATTAACTACCAATAAGGGACAAGGTAGATTCAAAACACTTAAAACTTACAAAATGAATAATCGCAAAAAGGTAGCCATCTTGGTATGGATGATAATAATGTTATTAATGATAATATCAAAAGCAAGTTAACTCCTAATTCTTTGTAACTATTCAGTTCCAAAAGTAGCGATTAAATGTAAAGCGTTTAAAACGTTATTTCCATTTTTGATAGTGGTATCAATAA
>JANOPU010000326.1:0-5345 GCA_031422055.1 Ferruginibacter sp. | reverse complement strand
AATGATTGATTGTTGGGGCGTTACTTTTTTTATAAGTTTCTTTATCCATGTTCAGATCCGGTTCAATGAAAGGATTATGGATCTCTCTGTTCTTAAATCCGCCATAATTAAAAGCACGGGCAATACCGATGGCACCAATTGCATCCAACCTGTCGGCATCCTGTACAACTTCCAGTTCAGCCGATGAAAATGTTGTTGAAACATTTCCACCCTTGAAAGAAATGTTGCGAATGATTTTCACTACATGATCAATGATCTTTTCATCAACTGATATTAACCTAAGAAATGCTGTTGCTTTTTGTGGTCCTATATTTTCATCACCCTCATGGAATTTTGAATCTGCAATATCATGCAACAAAGCACCCAACTCAGCAATAAACATATTAACAGATTCAGTTGCAGCAATGGTTTTTGTGTTATTGTGTACTCTTTCAATATGCCACCAATCGTGACCACCTTCAGCACCTTGAAGGGTTTGTTTTACAAAGGCAATTGTTTGTTTTATTATTTCTCTTTCACTCATAATTTTATTAAAAATTTTGTAGATGAATCTATTCGTAAATGAAAATACAATTTTGTTATTAAATGAGTTTTATAACAATCCCCATTCCAATATATTCAAATTGTTATTTTACCCTATATTTAATAATATTACCAAATATGAATAATACAATATTTTTAAAATTATATACAGAAGGGTTACTATCGGAAGATTCCTTTGAAAAAATTAAACTGCAACAAACCAACCGGTTATTTTCTCTGCACTGGGAGATAAAGACACTATTGTATCTTGGCGTATTATTACTTACCGCAGGCCTTGGTGTTCTAGTGTATAAAAATATCGAAACAATAGGGCATCAGATTATTTTACTATTTATCGCATTGATTTTTATTAGCAGTTTCTATTATTGTTTAAAAACCAAACTCACTTATTCTACCGGCAGGGTAGCATCGCCCAATGTGATTTTTGATTACCTGCTTATTTTGGGTTGCCTGAGTTTTATAATTTTTATCGGTTACCTGCAATACCAGTATGGTATTTTCGGCAACAGATATGGAATTGCGAGTTTTATTCCTATGCTGTTGTTATTTTTTTCAGCATATTATTTTGACCACCTGGGGGTTTTAAGCATGGGTATCACTAACCTTGCTGCATGGATGGGAATTACGGTTACCCCATTGCAAATATTAAAGGCGAATGACTTTAATAGCGAAACTATTATTCTAACAGGGTTGTTATTGGGTATTTTACTTATTGCTGCAGCATTGTTATCTGCTAAGAAAAATTTTAAAAAACATTTTAAATTTACTTATATCAATTTTGGCATGCATATTTTATTTATCTCCTGCCTGGCAGCTATGTTTCATTTTGAAAATTTATACCTCATATTCTTTCTTTTATTAGCTGGTATTTCATGGTATTTTTATTTGAAAGCCATTTCAGAGAGGTCATTTTATTTTATACTCGTTACTACGTTGTATGCATACATTGGAGTCAGTTATTTATTTATCAGGTTGTTAGATTTGATAGACAATTTTGGAATAGCATCTTTATACCTTGGCATGATCTACTTTATCGGTTCAGCAATAGGGTTGGTCATATTTTTAATAAACATGAATAAAAAAATAAAATCTCATGATCGCGTATAACAAGGAATGGTTGGTACATTTAATTATCAGAAAAGATATAGAAAAAGCTTTTGAAGAGAATTGTATCACAAAAGCTGAACAGAAAATAATCAATGAAAAATATAATGCAGCCTTTTATACACCGAACATATTCATAAGGATAGGATTGTTTATTTTAACGATCATTGTAATGATATTCTCTTTTGGGTTACTAATGTTATTATTCATGGATTCAATAGAAAAAAAGGCTGGGGCACTTGCGATATTTCTTTCAATAGTTTCATACCTGTTTTTGGAATACATAATAAGGGTGAAAAAACATTTCAGCTCGGGTGTGGATGATGCTTTATTATACGGTTCAGTGATTACACTTTTTGCAGGTATAAGTTTACCCAATGAATTATCCGGTCTTGTAAATTGCATCATCATTTTCGTTTTAACATTTTATGGCAGTGTGCGTTTCGCCGACCGTTTGATGGCTGTTATTATGTATATTTCTTTGTTGGGCATAATATTCTATTCAGGTATAGAATTAGGTAGTATTGGAAAATCGATCGTTCCTTTTATAATAATGGCTACATCGGCATTAGTATATTTTATTGTCGGGAAACTTAAATCAAATGAAGATATGCTTCACTATAAGGGTTGTTTGCAAATGATTCTTATAACATCACTGTGTAGTATTTATGTTGCAGGAAACTATTTTGTTGTACGTGAATTAAGTAATAATATGTTTCATATGAACCTGCAGCCGGGAGAGTCCATTCCATTTGGCTGGTTGTTCTGGATATTTACGGTAATTATGCCATTTATTTATTTAATAGGAGGTATACAAAGAAAAGATGTTATTTTATTAAGGGTTGGATTATTACTGTTTGCTGCCATGATTTTTACGATCAGGTACTACCACACAATAATGCCTGCTGAATTAGTGATGGCTTTTGGTGGAATTATATTGATATTGATTGGGTACGGCCTGATGAAATATCTTCATGAACCTAAATATGGATTTACTTACCTTGATATTTCTAAAAAGAATACTTTAAATAAATTGAACATTGAATCTTTGGTTCTGGCAGAAACATTTGCACCCGGAATAGAAGTTGATAGAACTGAATTCGGCGGTGGCGATTTTGGGGGCGGCGGTGCAAGCGGGGAGTTTTGATAGGAGATAGGAGATAGGAGAGCGGTTATGAATTTCTGACTAGTCCATAGTGTTCTACATCAGTTAATTCTCCTAACCCATTTCTGTATTCATTTTTCATATAACCTTCTTTTACAAAACCGTTTTTTAATGCAACTCGTTTGCTTGCTTCGTTGGTTGGGTTTATCCTAAGAATGATTTTTTCCATACCCAGTTCATCAAAACAAAAATGAACCAGCCATTGTATGGCATAGGATGTAATACCATTTCCTTCACTGTCAACATCAATAAAGTATGCAAGTTCACATTTGGGAACAGTAAGATCGAGGTCTTTGATTACAAGAGAACCGATCAGTTGATTATCTTTTTCTGAAATGATCAGATACCAAAATCCATCTTTGTTCGAAGCTTCATTTATTTTATTATCAATAAACAATTTTGTAGAATCCAGGTCACGGATAAGTTTTAAAGTTTTTGGAAAATACATGGTAAGTCGCTGCCGGTTCTTTTCTATAAGTTCATAAAAAGGAATAGCATCATCTTTTGTGATTAGTCTTATTTCCATTCTATCAGGCTTCATGAAAATTTATTTATATAAATACAGAAAGGTTAAATTAGAATTATATTTTTATATCAGGTTTATTTTTATAATCTTTGCAATCTGCAAATATTACAAATATGAAATGCTCTGCAGGTTTCTTCTGTTAAGAGACCGCTCTTCCCGAAAATAAAAATGTTGCGATAGTTTTCGCAACAGTTTATTATTTTAATTATAACCTTAAAGCCAGAGTATATGTTATCAAACAAAACTTCCTCATTTAGTTTTTCAAATATTTATTCACTGATACGTCAATCACTGAATGGTGAATTATTGGATTATACTCAGGGAAGCATCCGTAAAGCTGTGATCTTGCTGGCTATTCCAATGATGCTGGAGATGAGCATGGAAAGTATTTTTGCTGTTGTAGATATTTATTTTGTAAGCCACCTGGGTAAATATGCCGTTTCAACCGTAGGGCTTACAGAATCTGTTATTACCATTGTTTATTCACTGGCCATTGGTATCAGTATGGCTGCAACAGCTTTGGTGGCAAGAAGGATTGGAGAAAAAAATCCCGAAGCTGCAACAAAAGCAGGTATGCAGTCAATACTGGTCTCACTTATTATTACCATTGCTATCAGTATTGCAGGTTTTGTATATGCTGCAGATATTTTAAGATTGATGGGCGCTGAACAGGTTGCCATTGATGCAGGAGTAAATTATACCCGGATCATTATGGGCGGAAGTATGGTTATTATGCTGTTGTTTCTGATCAATGGAATTTTCCGTGGTGCCGGAGATGCCATGATGGCGATGAAAAGCCTTTGGCTTGCCAATATTTGTAATATCATTTTATGCCCGATACTTATTCGTGGGTTTGGACCCATACCTGCATACGGATTAACAGGTGCTGCCATTGCCACAACCATTGGCAGAGGTATCGGTGTATGCTACCAGTTGTATCATTTATTTAATGGGAAACGATTGGTAAAATTTACGGCAAAACTGTTAAAGCCTGATTGGCCTGTTATTCGTACAATTATTGATATTTCCTGGCCGGCAGCCTTGCAATTCCTAATTGGTTCGGGAAGCTGGATTGTATTGGCGAGCCTTGTTGTTCAAACAGGTCATAGCGAAGCTTCTGCAGGTTACCAAATTGCGATTCGGATCGTAATGTTCTTTATTTTGCCTGCATGGGGTATGAGCAATGCGGCGGCTACTCTTGTGGGACAGAATCTTGGTGCAGGCCATCCCGAAAGAGCTGAGTTATCTGTTATCAAAACTGCTAAGTATAATGCCATTTTTATGGGAGTTGTTTCACTGGTATTTCTGTTGTTTGCAGACTTCATTATTTCTTTTTTTACTACCGATGAAATTGTAAAAGAATATGCTGTTCAGGCTTTAAGGATTATAAGTGGGGGATATATTTTTTATGGGATCGGGATGGTAATGGCCAATGCTTTTAATGGAGCAGGAGATACCAAAACGCCAACGATCATAAATTTATTCGGTTTTTGGTTTTTCCAAATACCACTGGCATGGCTTTTATCAAAAACATTTCAGTGGGGGCCTGTTGGCGTGTTTGTTGCCATACCTATAGCTGAAACAGCAATTGCTGTTATTGCCTATATATTATTTAAAAAAGGCAGGTGGAAGTTGAAGAAGATATGATGAAAAATATGGAGTTCCGTTTACAGGTAAGCAGGTACTGAATAATAAATGGAACATGACGAATTTATTTTATTCCACAATTTTATTTTATAAATAGCCGTTGATTCACGGATTAATTTATTATTCAGCCATATTTTTAATCAAATGCATTCAGTCACAATAATAGGTTCTACACATTAAACTTATCAGCTATTCTTTGGTCAAACGGTGACAAAATTATAGAGTCATGAAAAAATATCTTTCAAAATTTACAGCCATTTTGTTATTAACCATGTCTATTTCCTTTGCAAGTTCAGCTCAGTTTGTTATTAAAGTAAGACCTGCAGCTCCTGTTGTAAGGGTCAGGCCTGCATGTCCCGG
>JANOPU010000325.1:0-4430 GCA_031422055.1 Ferruginibacter sp. | reverse complement strand
ATCAATTTTGTTTATATTCGCTTAGATTATTTAGATATTAAAATTTTAAATTAATAAACACATGTTTGAAAAGTTTACAATTACGGATAAACTATTATTTACCTCTGCATTTCTATCCCTTATTTTTTCCGAAATTTTATATTTCAAAGGAGAAGCAACAGCGGCTATATTTATTGGTATTTGGGTACCATCTATACTCGCTTTTGGGATTTATTTAAAACTTTTAAACAACAAGAAAAATGATTGAAATAATACCATATTTCGCAGGGCTAATCACCATAATGTTTGGTATTGGATTTTTTCTTGCTCTTAAAGAATTAAGAAGAAATCGATAGCAGTTTTTAACTGACCAGTTTAAATTGATACCGAAAATAATATCCCAATTTATATATCTCCTACATCAAAAGGGTTAAGCGTCTTTGCATCCATTACTTTTCATGTATTGTTAAAAATAATTGCTACCCTTCTACAGTAAAATAATGAAGTTTTTAATGTATAATTACCCTAATCATCTACTAGAAATCAAAAATGGTTTCCAAACCATCTAGCTTCTAAAAAAGATTGTATCTGTGGATAATTTTTTCTGTATCCAGCGAATAGCATATTTTCTGGATAATAACATCAATGATTTAGTTGAAGTAATTCTACGAATTATGCGTAATATAGAAAACGTCATCTTTCCCTTTTATCGACTGATAATTATGCCAACAGAAAACAACATTGGAAAAATATTAGTATGATCGGCTTAAAAATCGACGATGATCTTTTTAGTCCAGGTCATCAGGATAATTTTATTTTTTTGAAAAAAATCAGGCACAGTTTTTAAACTATGCCTGATAGGTGTTTTTTTATTTAGTTTTTGGGGGTTTTAAAACCGGGACTGATAATTACCTTATTAAAATTACTTTGTTGCTGGTAACAATACAGTGTCTATTACATGAATTACTCCATTGCTTGCATTTAAGTCAGTTGCAGTTACTGTAGCTTTTCCACCATTCTCATCTGTTAATACAACTTTACCATCTTCAATACTCGCTGTAAGTTTTCCTCCGGCTACTGTTGTTACTTCTGCCTTACCCTTTCCTTTTTTAATTGCTGCCAATACTGCTTTTGCAGATAAATTTCCGGATACAACATGATAAGTTAAAATACCAGTTAAGGCACCCTTACTCTCCGGCTTTAATAAACTGGCTACTGTTCCTTCAGGTAATTTTTCAAATGCCGCATTTGTTGGTGCAAATACTGTAAAAGGCCCTTTACTTTTTAGCGTAGATACTAAGTCTGCAGCTTTAACTGCAGCAACTAAAGTAGTATGATCCGCAGAACCTGCAGCGATATCTACTATGTCATTTTTTGTTTGTGAAATTGCAGTTAAGCTAAGCAACCCTGCAGTCAAAAATAGTCCGATTTTTTTGATTGATTTCATTGTTTTTTTTTAAAATGTGTATAAAAGTGTTTGTGTATGTATTGATTGATTATGATAAAGCAGATTTACTAATACGGAGCTTTATATACATGTCATGCATGATCTGCATGTGTGGTGCAGTCAGCACTGCCAACCCTAAAAATATATATCCAGCAATGGCATTATTACTGGTAAACATAAAACCGGTTAACCCAAAGATTCCAATGCCGGCAATTGCCAGTACACTATATAATAATATTTGTTTGACAATAACATTCCGGGAATATGTATTATTATTTCTTAAATAAGAAACAATGTTGTTGAGTGATAAAACAGAGTGCCATGCAACAAAATAAAATGTAAACCCAAGTAGCATAGGCAGGTAATAAAGAATAAGTAGAATGGCTGCAAAACGAATTAGAAATAGTCCTTTTTCGTTTATATTGGTGCTGCTGTTTTTTAAAAAATATGCAAAGCAGGTGACAAAGAATAGAATGCTTACAATTGTCATGATTGAATATCGTTTCATACCTATCCAATCAATGAAAAGCGTATTTTCTTTGCCTGACTGAAATAATTGAAAAAAGGGCTTAACTTCTTCAAAATGATGTAGCAGTATAACACTTAAAATCACAGATCCGTAAGTAATTACAAATAATTTTCCCAAAAGGGTATCAGTTTTAAATTGGTTTAAGTCAGTTTCTCCAAAATGATATGCTGCAAAAAATATGAATAACAAATTCCCTGCTACCGGGAAAAACCATAGTATCGCAGCAAATAAAACCAACCGACTGATATAAATGGTAAGAAATCTGACCTTTGAAAATCTTTTTCTACTTGCATCTGCAGTGCGGCTTGCAACAAGTAAATCTGCTGCACCATGTGGTATACCGAGTAAAACAATGCCGGTTAAAAATATGATGAGTTGTGTATCTATACTTAGATGTATGACGTATTGATGGAAGAGAAGCATTATACAACCAAATAAAAATAATACAAACCGCATCATAGTTTTTAATGTTGAATTATTAAAAAATAGAAAGTGTGATACGATTAATATATCACACTTTCTAAAATCATATTATGCGTTTGCTGTTGATTTGTCAGATTGAGCCAAAGCGTATATTACAAGGCCAAAACCTATTTTATTAATGGCATCACCAATGTTATAAACAATGTCCATTGAAAGACCTTGCCATATTTTTATGCCAAACAAACCACCTTCTGTACCAGCTATATATCCTACAGGATAAATTGCCCAGCCTACAAGTACAAACCAGCCAAGTGTTCTAACTGCTTTTGCTACTGATGGGCCAGCATTGTTTGCAAGTTTTGCTACATCACCAAACCATACCAGGTAAACAATATAGAAATATGCAATTCCGCTTATTAAACCCCATATCCAACTCTGTGTTTCTTTACCATAGATGGCTTCGCCAATATAGCCTGTAACCAGCATTATTATAGAAGCAAATATCAATTGCCATAGTAACGCTATTTTGGCACCAGCTTTTTTTGTGATAAGATAAAATTCAACACACATTAAAGGAACAGTAAGAATCCAGTCTACATAACGGAAAAATACCGGCGACTCTCCTGTTTCCAGGTTGTAGTCACGCATATAATAGTAGTGAACGGCAGCAATAAATGTGATCAGTCCGGATACAAGGATAGATGTTCGCCATTTTTTTTCAACATTAGACATTTCAAAGAAAAAAAAGACGGAAGCTGCCATCATGGCCATACATCCAACAAAGAATGTGAATGCTACATAATTGTCGTTTGCAATTGGGAGAATTCCCAGTAATTTTAAATACATGATTTTTTGGTTTATTGGTGAATTAAAAAATTAATGCGTTTTGTAGTCTATTTTCTGTTTAACCTTTAGGCATCAATACTTAAACACTAAATTTTCAATAAAGTTCATTTTTCTTTAAAAAGAGAAAAGTTTTTAGGGTAAAACTGACTATGTTTAATTTTTTAACTTGATGTATGTATATTAAATAAACGAGAGTTTTTATTTAATCTAAGGGATTATTAAAAAGTCAGTTGTGCCAATTAGCCTAAAAATGATATAATAGGTAAACAAATTCTTCTTCTTCTTGTTATATCTTTCTATAAAAAAGTAACACAAAACTGTATCATAATGTGTGATGAATGGAAAATAAACAACACAAATTTTGAATGTCTATTGTGTTATGCTTTATAAAAGAATTTTAATCAAAATAGCAAATCCCTTTTTTTTATAAAATGACCGATACATTTTTATCAGCTCGTTGGGAAAATTTGATCATGGCAAATTATGAGGTAAATCCTGATGTACTAAAACCTTATTTGCCAAAGGGTGTTGAACTGGATTTTTACAAAAATAAATCCTATGTCAGTCTCGTAGGTTTCATGTTTAAAAGAACCAGTTTGTTCAACATACCAATTCCATTTCTTGGAACATTTGAAGAAATCAATTTGCGCTTTTATGTAAAGAGAGTTGAAGGAGATATCATAAAAAGAGGCGTGGTCTTTATTAACGAAACGGTTCCCTACAAATTGGTAGCATGGCTTGCTAATAAACTATATAAAGAACATTACATCGCCATCCCAACAAAAAATCTAATTGAAACTACAAATCTTTCCAGGAACATAAAATATGAATGGAAAATAAATAACAGATGGAATCATATAGCTGTCAATACTGCCAAAGAAAATGAAGAAATGTTACCGGGAAGTATTGAAGAATTCATTTTTGAACATTATTACGGGTATACCAAAATTAACTGTCAGCTTTCGCAGGAATATAAAGTGAATCATCCCAGATGGCGAGTGAATACAGTGATCGACAATTCTATTTATTGCGATTTTACATCAATGTATGGAAAGGATTTTTCCATCCTTAACCATCAAAAACCAGATTCGGTAATTGTTGCTGAAGGATCAAAAGTTACTGTTAATTGGAAACGAACAGCTTTTTAAATTTTTAGAAAATGGAACAAAAAGATAAAGACAGGATCATTGAAATGGCATGGGAAGA
>JANOPU010000324.1:0-9099 GCA_031422055.1 Ferruginibacter sp. | reverse complement strand
CTTGGTGCCTTTGCGGTAAAACAAAAAAATGAGTAAAAGGAAAATATGTGTAGTGATCACAGCAAGGCCCAGCTACAGCCGGGTAAAAACCGCTTTACAGGCGATCAAAGAACATCCGCTGCTTGAACTTCAATTAGTAATAGCAGCTTCTGCATTATTAGACAGGTACGGAAGTGCAGTTAATTTCATAGAAAAAGACGGCTTTGAAATAACAGCAAAAGTGTTCAATGTGCTGGAAGGAGAAAACCTGACTGCAGCCGCCAAAACAACCGGTATTGGTATTCTGGAATTATCCACTGTTTTTGATAATATAAAACCTGATATTATTGTAACCATTGCCGATCGTTTTGAAACAATGGCAACTGCAATATCTGCTACCTTCATGAATATCCCATTAGCGCATATACAAGGTGGTGAGGTTACTGGAAATATAGACGAAAAAGTTAGACATAGTATTACTAAACTGGCAGATTATCATTTTGTAGCTTCTCAATCAGCAAAAGACCGTGTTATTAAATTAGGGGAAGACCCGGAATTTGTTTTTAACACCGGTTGTCCTTCTATAGACATGGCAGCGAATGTACTAAAGAACCCTTCAATGGATTTTGATCCTTACAAAAAATACGGCGGCGTTGGAACCAATCCGGATCTTTCCGGAGGATACATTGTAGTGATGCAACATCCCGTAACAACTGAATATGCAGACAGTCGTAAACATATTGATGAAACACTTTATGCGGTAAAAGATCTCGAAATTCCTGTGCTTTGGTTTTGGCCAAATGTAGATGCAGGTGCCGATGGTACTTCTTCCGGCATCAGATCTTTCAGAGAAAAGTACCGGTCAAACCACATGCACTTTTTTAAGAATATGGAAGGAGAAGATTTTCTCAGGTTATTGACCAATGCCAGGTGCCTGATAGGTAATTCTAGTGTTGGTATCCGTGAGTGTGCTTTTATGGGTGTTCCGGTAGTGAATATCGGAAGCCGGCAGAATAAGCGTGACAGGGGTACAAACATTATAGATGTAAATTATCAGAGAACAGAAATTGTAAAGGCAATACAAGACTGGCTTTCAATAGGTAAAGCAAAACCTTCTAGTGTATACGGGGGTGGCAATGCCGGGGAACAGATTGGAAACCTTTTGGCGACAATACCACTGCGGTTTCATAAAACCATTTCTTATTAGTGAAGGTTATTGCTATTATACCGGCAAGGAGTGGGTCAAAAGGAGTTCCTGGAAAAAATATCAGGCTTCTTGGATCAAAACCTTTACTTCAGTATTCTGCTGAAGCTGCTCTAAATGCAGAAATGGTTAACAATACAATCCTTTCCACCGATAGTGAAAACATAGCTACTATTGCAAAAAATTGTGGTGTAGAAGTTCCATTCATCCGGCCGGAAGAATTGGCAACAGACAAGGCATCTTCTATTGATGTGGTTATTCATGCCATTAATTTTTTAGAAGAGCAGGGAAAATTTTTTGACGCAGTATGTTTATTGCAACCTACCAATCCTTTTCGTGCAAAAGGATTTATTGACAGGGCTATTAAACAATTTATTCAAAAAGATGCTGACTGCCTGATCAGTGTTTTACCAGTTCCACATGAATTTAATCCACATTGGATATTTGAGCCTGATAAGAAAGGAGGATTAAGTATTGCTACAGGCGAAAAAGAAATTATTAGACGAAGACAGGATTTGCCAGCAGCATTTTTTAGAGATGGCAGCATTTATATCACAAAAACATCTGTTATTAAAGAGCAACGATCCTTTTATGGAAATCATATCGCATACATAGAATCTGATCCTCTTTTTTATGTAAATATTGATAACGAAAATGATTGGCTAAAGGCAGAAAGTAAATTACCCCTCGTTTTACCCTTGATTTAAGCAGCAATAAAAAAATCATAATAATCTGACTTCGGGATAAGAAACGAAGATAAATTTGTTTTCTATTAATTGGAGTGTTATGAAATTAAGAGTAAAGAACTAATGCGGAAGCTACAGTAGTACAACAGATGATTACAGCTATCTGGCAGGAACGTGCTGTAATCCCCGCCCGTACCGAACGGTACGTTCGGGCGGGGTTCCTGCCTTGACTTTTTTGCTACTTTTTTTGTTAAGAAAAAAAGTAGAGAACAACAAGTAATTAGTGTCTAACAACTTATAAAATATCTTATCCCGAACTCAGGTTAATAATCTAAACTCAAATAGAAATTTTATCCCTGTATCCCAATAAGATTTTATGGTTGATCAGTTATGAATAGAAAAGTTGATATAGCATATATTATTTCTCATGGATTTGCTGCAAGAATGCTTTTACAAACAGACCTGTTGGGTAAACTGATACAAAAGGGGTTAAAGGTTGCAGTAATTACAACGTATAAAAACGATCAAAATTTATTGAATTATGCACGCCATCAGCATATTGAGATCATTGAATATAACCCGCAGTCTTCTCTATGGAATGGAGAATACATGCGTATAAGAAAATATATTTTTGAAGACATCAGAAAAAATCCGGCACTACGGGATAAACATTTACGTGATCTTAACATTGCAAAACAAAGGGCTTCTTTATTTGCAGTATTAAAGATCAGAATGTATTACGGCTTGCATTTGTTCATTAACATGCTACCGGTAATCAGAAAATTGTTTATTGGATTTGAAAAAAAGTCGTTAGTGGATTCTGTAGCAGATGATATCATTCGAGACTTAAATCCGCAACTCCTGATTGCAACATATCCTGTTAACTTAACGGAAAGCAGGCTTTTGTATGCAGGTAATAATGCCCTTGAAACCCGCACGGTTATACATTTATTAAGTTGGGATAATATTACCTGTAAAGGTTTTTTTGCACAGCTCGCAGATTATTATATTTCATGGGGTAATATCATGAAACAGGAGCTTATTGAGTATTATAAAGTTTCCGAAAAAAAAATATTCAATACCGGCGTTCCTCATTTCGATTTACATAAAACTTTAGCAGGCACATTTGTTTACAAGGAATTATTAAAACAAAAGGGTCTTGATCCGGAAATTCCGTATATATTTTTCACTTTAAGTTCTTCCTATTTTTGCCCCAAGGAAATTGATATTGTAGAATGGTTGGCAAAGAAAATTGAGCAAAATGAGTTTGGCAAATTACAAATGGTCATCAGGCCACATCCACAAAACATGAGTAGTAATGCGGCAGACACACTTTTAATAAAAAAACTAAAAGCTATCGAGTCTGCCCATGTTGTAGTTGATTGGCCCAAAATGCTTGAAAGTGAGCTTAGCTGGAGCATGGAAGCAAATGACATGCTTGATTTTGCTCACATGGTTGAAGGTTGCAGGGTATCTGTGAATTCCGGCTCTACCGTATCAATCGATTCCCTGTTGCATAACAAACCGGTTATTCAACCAGTGTTTGATGCTGATGAAATTTTACCATGGTGGCAATCTATAACCAGAGTTAATGAATATACGCACTGTAAAAAACTGGTTGATCTTGGTGGAGTAACGGTTACAAATAACTTTGAAGAATTTGAATATGAACTGAAAAGGCATTTGAAAGATCCTGCTTATCATTTGGAAAGAAGACAACACGCACTATTTCAGGAAGTGGGTGTAAATGATGGAAAAGCAACAGAAAGAGTTGTAGAGGCCATTGAGCAAATAATTTATGATAAACCTGTTGTGTATTAGCGTTTTTTCAATATCGTTATCAGGGAACTGATTTTGTAGATATAGTAACACAAAAATTTGGGCAGAAGTTCCTTATCCTAAACAATATTAAACGTTTTTAAAACGGAGCTACTGTGTTTGTTATTTTTACTGCCACAGGCTGACCTGATGCGCCTGGTTGAAAATCTAGAATCTATTAATAAAAAAAAATAAAATGAACGATCTTAAAACGGGAGAATGGAATCAAAGTTATGGTCGAAATGAAAACTTTATCTTTTACCCAAAAGAGGAAGTTGTTAAGTTTCTCAATCGTTTTGTTAGAAAAAAAATTGATGTTAAATCATTGGATAGCAACTCAGGTTCTCACAATAAAATTAAAGCGCTTGATTTAGGTTGTGGCATAGGCAGACAAACGATCCTTTTTAAAGAATTTGACTTTGAACCATTTGGGGTTGATATTTCAGAGGTAGCCATTCAACAGGCAAAAGAACTTTCAAGATCTTTTGGTTATGATCTCGACAAAAACTTCATGCTGCTTGATGACATTAAACTGCCTTTTGAAGATTCTTTCTTTGATTTTGCTATTAGTGACTCAGTGTTAGACAGCATGGAATTTCGCTTTGCCAAAATGTACATGTCAGAGCTGAACAGGACCGTAAAAAACCTGTTGTATCTTAACTTAATTTCATCCGATTCTGAGAAAGAAGGAAAGGCAGAAGACATTCTTGTTTACAGCGAACATGAAAAAGGCACTATCCAAAGTTATTATAACATCGATCGAATTCAGGAATTGATAAAAGATACTGATTTTGAGATCATACAATTGAATAAAAATACCATTCAAAATTTATTAACCCAACAAGCAGGGGCCCGGTTCAATATAGTTTTAAAAAAGAAATAACTCATGAAAAAACTTGGGAAATTTAAGATAGAAACTACTTCGGAAGAATTGAAAATAGATATGAATTCCTTAGTGGCAGGTATCAATGATTTCAAAGATTATATTATAAATTTAGATGAGAATAGAGAAATTATATATGTAATTAATAAAGTTTGCGATCATGCGGGTGGAAGACTTATTGTAAAGGATTGTTTAGCAGTTTGCCCCATGCATAACTGGAAACTCGACTTAGCATCTCTGAAATACAACGATTCCCACATTCAAAAATCAAAGATGGAATATTCTATTTCGGAAAATGGATATTTGGTTATTGGAGGGCAAAATCGAAATCTGAACAATCCATTCTGTTCAGATAAAAAAGGAAAGACTACCATACGATGGATCAATCATGCAACGGTACTTATTGAATGTAACGGTGTGAAATTAATGACCGATCCATGGTTATTTGGGCCGGCATTCCTCACCGGATGGTGGCTGGCTTCTACTTCCCCTGTTGATTCAATTGATTTACTGAAAGAAGTAGATTATGTATACATTTCTCACAATCATCCCGATCATTTACATGCAGAAACCTTATCATTAATAGATAAGAAAAAACCTGTCATCACTCCAAATTTCATTTCTGCTTCTTCCAAAATATTTTTGCAAAAACTAGGATTCGAAAATATAATAACTTGTGATTTTTTAGAAATTTTAGAACTCGGAGAAAATTTTCATTTCAGCATTTTAAAATCAGGTGATTTTAGAGATGATTCTGGAATTTACCTTTGTGCAAATGGGCACGAATTTTTATTCACTGTAGATTCTAATTTTCTTAACAGCCATGTACTTCCCGAAAAAATTGATCTCCTGATGACCTCATTTGCCGGAGGTGCAACCGGGTTCCCATTGTGTTATGATGATTATTCCGAAGACGAAAAATTAAAGATCATAAAACGCAACCGTAATTCTATTAAGGCTAATGTAATTAAATATATAAAACAAGTTCAACCAAAATATTATATGCCTTATGCAGGTATGTTTTCTGAAAATGCAGAACGAGATACCTATATCAAAAGCAGGAATTACAAGAATCCAATTGAAGAATACGAACAGATCGCTGCTCAATTTCAGGTGAATGCAATACGACCAGAATCTGATAAAATAATCATTTTTGAAGACGGGAACATGCACATAGATCGAATGAAGGATGTTGAATATCTGGATAAGGAAACCGCTTCTTTTTACATAACTAATTTTCAGAAAGATTATCCTTATGATTCTCAATCTGTAATAAACTACTTCAAAAACTCTCAATATTCCGGAAAACAAATATTACAGATCATTCCAACAGATGATACTTTTTCCATGAACATGGGTGAAGTTATTTACGCAGATTTTAATAAGGGAATTTTTAAAACGATCGAACAGACGGAAGTGATAGAAAAAAAAGAGAATTATCGGGTCATGACTCTAAAAATCCGGACCGAAATTCTTATGTGTGTTATAACTAACTATTTACCATGGGAAGATATGTCTATTGGTTTTCAAATGAGAGCTTCAAGGGTTCCAAATGAGTATGAATCAGATTTTTGGTATCATTTTACAAATATTTACATTGCCAAAGAAAATTTCAGGTACACTTCCTATTGTGGCGCTTGTACCATTGTTGATCAAAACCCAATTTGGATCAAAACTGATATTCAGAAGCATGTGCTTAACCCGAGCTTATAAAATTTGCGGTGATCGATGATTAGTTCAGATAAAAATTACTCAAACTTCATTCATCTGAAAACGTATTCAGTTGAATTTTGACCGAAATAAATAATTCAGTACGGCCATCATATTATTAATAGAAACACTATTCTCTTAAAGAATAATAATTGAAACCTTTCTCATCCATTCAATAAATCAATACCAATGCAACAGGCAGATAAAAAAAATCTTGTAAAAAAAGTGAACGAAGCTGTGAGTTTAACCCTTATGGCGAGAATTTTACGTGGGTTTAAGAATTTTACAAAAAAGAAAGAAGTATTTACACTGATAAGGGAAACTAAAGTAAAATTTACGGAAGCTCGTTTGTTCACAGGCGATATCATGAATATTGTTGTTCCGGATAATGTTTCAACGGCACTTTACCTGAACGGTTGTTTTGAAGCAGATGATACAAAGGCACTGATCGAATCTTTGAATGAAGGAGATACTTTTATAGATATTGGTGCTCATATTGGATATTACAGTATGCTTGCAAGTGGTTTTGTTGGTGATAACGGGAAAGTGATTTGTTTTGAACCAACACCTTCTACTTATGGGTTGCTTCTTAAAAACCTGCAACATAAAAAAAATGTGAAGGCAGAAAATCTGGCTGTATATTCTGTGCAGACAAATATGGAGTTCAATGATTATGGTTTAAAGTACATGGTTTTTAATTCTTTTAAGAAAGCAAGGTTGAATGATATAGACCTGGTACCAAACCACATTAATGTGCAGACTACCACATTGGATATTTACTGCAGGCTAAACAATGTTAAACCTTCTTTTATTAAAATAGATGCAGAGTCAGTAGAAATGCATGTTCTACAGGGCGCTGTAGAAACTATTAATAAGTTCAAACCAAAGTTCATGATCGAAGTAGGAGATTTTGAACACATTGATACAGGCAGTTCTTTAAAGATCATTACGTTTCTTTCAGATTTGTCTTATGATGTATTCGAATACAATGGCAGTTCTTTTATAAAGCATAATATAATTAAAACATCATACCCTACATTAAACCTTTATTTTTTTCCTAAATAAGTTCAGTACATAATGCAGAAGCGATTGGTATTTATTAAAATATCAGGATGAAAATAAAATCTCATCAGCAGGGCATTATGATCAGATAAAAAGTATTGGGTTATTCATTAAAACAAATCGTTGAGTTTACATAAAATAAGAGGGTCAAAAAGTATCAGAGATGGCCTTGGTTTTCTTGGAACAGGTATTGCATCCCAGGCTTTTATTTTCCTTTCAAGTATTTTTGTTATCCGTCAATTAGGTCCCGAATTACGTGGGTATTATTCTTTTTTAGGGATTATCGGATTTTTTTTGGTGCCTATTTTTTCCTTTGGGTTTCTTTCAGGAATGGGGTATTATATTTCTTCAAAAAAGTATTCTCCAAAGGATGTTACCAAATCAATTATTGTGATCGCATTATTAAGAAGCTCGATCATCATTGTAACTGTTTTATTATTAAAATATTTTCATTTACTCGGCGAAACCGGGAATAAATTATCTGTTTGGTATTTGTTGCCGGTGATTCTGACATTCCCATTAAATATGATGAAAGAATCTTTTCATCGCATATTACTGGCAGATTCGCAATATGCAAAAGCAAATACACTGAATATTGTTTACTCCGTTGTTTCCCCTTTGTTGGTATTCCTTTTTGTGGTAGTTTTTAAAATGAATTTTATTGGTGTTGTTATAGCGATTGTTATATCAAATGTCATCAATTTCATTCTTACTATTATTTTCGTTAATAATCTTTATGAGGTAACAAACTTGCGTAAACCTTACAATAAGCCTTTTGTAAAAGAAGTTTTCAGTTACGGTATCAAGGGGTGGATCGGTGATATTGCAGTAACAACCAATAATCGTGTTGATCAGTTGATCTTAAGTTATTTTTTAACACCTGCTTCGCTGGGCATTTATTCGATCTGCGGAACTATTGGTCAAATGCTTTGGATATTGCCAGGTTCAATCAGGCAAATATTGTTTAATAAAAACGCTGAAATGGAAAAAGATGCAGATCGTAAAATCCTTACGGCAAAGTATCATGCTTTTTTTATGATAACCGGACTATTTATTACTGTAATGTTTGTTATTTTGTCCGACTTTATTGTGAAGTTCCTATACGGGGAGGCATTTTTATCAGCGGTACTTCCATTACAGATTTACCTGGTTGGAACGGGTGTTTATATTGGCACAATGGTGCTTACCAAATATTTTGCAGGTGCAAAGCAGGTTATCATCAATTCTTATATACAACTTTTCTCTGCGATAATAGGGTTGGTTACCGCATTTTTATTGATCAAAGATTATGGTATTGTTGGAGCAGCAATTTCAAGTTCATTGTCTTATATAGCTTCCTATTGCCTGGCACTGTATTTTTTTAAAGATTTTAAACAGCTCGCAAACGGATTTGTAATGCTTTTTAAAAAGTAACTAATAACCTGAGTTCGGGATAAGAAACAAAGAGAAATTTGGTTTCTATCAATTGGAATGTTATGAATTTAAGAGTAAAGAACTAATGCTGAAGTTACAGGAGTACAAAAGATGATAAAAGCTATATGGCAGGAACAGGCTGTAATCCCCGCCCGTACCGAACGGTACGTTCGGGCGGGGTTCCTGCCTTGACTTTTTTGCCTGACTGCCGTTAGGCAGGCTACTTTTTTTGTCAAGTATACGGTAGTAAAAAAACTCCAAACCTGGTAAAGTAACAGCAGAATGAATGAGACCATAGATTCCTAACCTGAAAGGAGATTTGAAGTGTGGGCCTCGGAAAAAAT
>JANOPU010000323.1:0-14211 GCA_031422055.1 Ferruginibacter sp. | reverse complement strand
TTCTCAACATAACTGTTTTGAGTATCAGCTTCACGTATCGAAAGAGGTTCACCACAACAAAAGATCGGTTTGATTCCGGATTCCAATGCACGATCAACTTTTTGAGCCAGTTCAGTATTGGTCTCATGGTTGTATTCCCTTCTTTCGCTGTGCCCGATAATTACAAAAGGAACTTGAATACTTTTCAGCATCTCTGTACTCACTTCACCGGTAAAAGCCCCGTTTTTATTTGCCGAACAGTTTTGTGCTGAAACAAAAATATTTGACTTTCCTGTAAGTTTTTGATGAATATTGATCAGATAAGGAAAAGGAACTGCAAATACGGCAAGCTGATCTGCTCCTAATGTATGTTCTGTTGCCATTAATTCATCCATCAATTGTTCGCCCTGTTGCATGCTGAGATTCATTTTCCAGTTTGCTGCTGCTATTTGTTTACGCATAAAATATTTTTAATGGTTTGATGTATAAAGTTGATGTAATAATTCATTCTCTTTTTCTGTAATTTCTTTTCCCTTCATTTTTTTCCAGTTATTAATATCTTTTAAAGCTTTCTCAAAATTGTATCTTTCAATACCCCAAGAAAAGTCAGGAACATATTTTCCGGGAGAAAATTGACCAAATATATTACAACATAAGCCAACAACAGTACCGGTATTGAAAGAAGTATTGATGGCCGCACGACTGTAATCTCCCATAAGTAAGCCTCCTTTATTTCCTGCTGCGATACCTTCTGTTTCAATATTTGTTTTATATTTTATTTCACCTGCTGTATTTTTTAAATTGCTGCAGCTTGTTCCTGCACCAAGGTTACACCACTCTCCTATTACACTATCACCTAAATATCCATCATGTGCTTTATTACTATAACCAAATATCATTGTGTTTTTTATTTCCCCACCAGCAATGCTAAAAGGTCCAATAGTTGTTGCTCCGTAGATCTTACTCCCCATTTTTAAAACAGATCCTTCACAAATTGCAAAAGGCCCACGGATCAAATTTCCTTCCATAATAGTAACATCTTTACCAATATAAACAGGGCCGTTAGATGCATTAATGATACTATGTTCTACAGTAGCACCATCTTCTATAAAAATATTCGATTCTGTAATACATCTGTTTGTTTTGCTCAGCGGAACGGTTATTTTGTTTCTTGTAAGTAATTCAAAATCTTGTCTTATTGCCCAGTCATTATATTGAAAGATCTGCCAGGGATACTCGAGAATTTTAATCTCTGCTGATCCGGTAGAAAGATCTTCTTGTTTTTGTGACAATATTTCATTGAAATTTTCTAAGGTTGGAATAATATTGGCTGTGATTATTAAACAATTATCAGATTTATCTTCATTAGATGTGTAAATAATTTTTCCCGTTAACCTTTCCCATTTTTCCCGGATTGTTAATATCCCGATTCGGATATCTGACACATGTCTAATGTGCGTAAATGGTAACAAGTTTAGCCTGCATTGAGAATCATCTAAAAATATTTTCATGCTGCTAAAATTAGTAAGAAGAAATGAAAAATTAGGTTAGAATTTATCGGGTTCATGGTCTTGTATATTTTTATAGATCAGAATGAATACCAAATGGGGTTGCATAAATCCTGCACCGGCATATATAAAAATCCCTCCGGTTAAAACCGAAGGGACTTAAAGTATAGCCATGAAAAACAAACTTCAGATAGAAATAAAATCTCTATCAAATTATTTTGCCTTTTTTTCGTAACGTTTTTTAAATTTGTCGATACGTCCTGCAGTATCAACCAATACATTTTTACCGGTGTAGAATGGATGAGATGTATTTGAGATCTCCAGTTTGATAACCGGATATTCCTGTCCATCTTCCCAAAGCACTGTTTCTGAACTATATGCAGTAGAACGGCTTAAAAATGTATGGCCATTACTCATATCTTTAAATACTACTTTCTTGTAAGTTGTTGGGTGAATACCTTCTTTCATAATATTTATATTTTGCATACGGATTTTGCCGTATATTTTTTTAGAAAGTGCAAATTTAGGCCTTTTTTCGATAAAAACCCTCTAAAAATGGATAATGTTATAATGGATAATTGACAAAGCTTCGTGAGCGGATATTATCCGATTAATTGAACATAGTCTGAATTGAATAAATTACCCATTATCCACTGAATAATTATCCATTTAATTCAGCTTTTCATATTAACAAACTGCAGCGCAATACCTACATTCCAGCTTTTGCTGGCCTGTATAACTTCTTGAAGATCATCGATTTTTTTACCTGTGATCCTGATAATGTCATCCATGATAGCTGCCTGTACTTTTAGTCCACTATCCTTGATCAATTTTACGATCTTCTTTGCATCTTCCTGTTTAATACCATTCCGCACAGGGACTTCTTTTTTAGTTACTTTTCCACTCGGGAAAGCTTCTTTACTCAGATCATAAACCTCGGCAGCAAGCCCCTGTTTCATACTTCTGCTGATCAAAACGTCAATGATCTGCTGGATCTTCATTTCACTATCTGCTTCGAGGTTTAGCTTATTGTCTTTTTTATTAAGCTCAATTACAACGTGTGAGCCTTTAAAATCAAAACGGTTGGTTATTTCTTTATTAACTACGTTTATTGCGTTATCCAGGGTTTGAAGGTCAACCTTACTAACCATATCAAATGATGCCATAAAATTAAATTTGATCAAAAGTAAAAAACCTGCAGCATAAAGCCACAGGTTTTTTTAAGTGTTTTGTCATGTCAGTGTAGATGACATCTAGAAATATTTTCTATTGCCTATACCGAGGAACGAATGGTAGGAGCGAAAACTACTCTGTATGAGATGACATCTTTTTCGCTTATAATGTTGATAAATCTTCAAAAAAGATGTCATCTCTAACAAGATCTCATTCGATCTAATTATTCCCCTTTACACGATTTTGTTCGTCACTGGCGCTACCTGATCTTCTGCCACTGGTTGCTTTAAGTTTTCCTTTGCTGAAACGGTATGAAAAATTTATTCCAATGGTGCGGCCATCATTTACATTCTTAAAATTTGCATCAACGGTTCCATATTTACTATACCCTTTGAAAACTGACCCGGCAAAAATATCGCGGAAATTTAATTTAATACTTCCCTTGTTTTTAAATACCTGTTTGCTGATCCCGGCATTTACCTGTACAATCGGTTGAATGTATATGACTCCTTCTAGCCCCTTGCTGCGGTAAAATCCACTTAATTCTGCAGCCCAACCTTTTTCGAATTTAAAATTTTGTTGCACCTGGGCCATAAAACCTGTTAAGCCGATTGAAATAGATTCATTGTTTACAATACCTTTAAAATGGTTATTGAATACATTAGTAAAAATATTAACACTCCACCATTTTGTTATTTCTTTATTTGCACTTATTTCTAACCCTACCTGCTCAGCACTGGCAATATTGGCTTTCTTGATAAATGTTTCATTTGTTATTTCATTTTGTTCCAAAACCATTTGTATAATATTGGTGGTTTTGGTATAATTGGCAGTGGTAGTAAGAAACCCTTTGTATGTGTGGCTTAATTCAATGTTTTGAGCAAACTGCGGACTTAGGTTTGGATTCCCCTGTTCAAAAGTATACCTGTCGAGAAAGTGAATGAATGGGTTCATTGATTCGTAATCAGGCCTTTCAATTCTACGGCCATAGTTTACAGAGAATTGGTTTTTTTCATTGGCAGTATATTGAAAGTATGCAGTTGGAAATAATTGGGTATATGATCTCTTAAATGTTGTTTCTGAATGTTCAAATTTTCCAGAGACTGTGTTAAACGTGTATCCGGCAGAGTTACCATTAGCATTTGTATTTTCCAAACGTAATCCAAGCTGTGCCGTCCACTTTTTACCTAATGGCCTGCTGTAATTTACATATGCTGCATTGATATTCTCATCATAAATAAAATGGTTACTTCTTCCGCTATCCAATAGAGCGTATCCTACTTTTAGACTATCATATGTTGCATTATTATCAGTTTTTACATAGCTCGATTTAATTCCGGCTTCAAACCTGGCAGCTTTTTTCATTGGCAAAGAATAATCAATTTTACCACTGTATATTTTTATATCACTCGGAAGATTCCCATTCAATACATCCGGAGTTTGTAAAAGATTATTCATATTATCATAGTAAGAACTTACAAGTGGTTGAATACTGGTTGACTTATATTGTATAAAATCCAGGTCAGTTGAAAGCTCCTGACCTGACGAATCCAGAACCGTTCTAAAGTTCATGTTTGCACTGAAATTTTTCCATTTTTCATCATTTTGAGTATATGCTCCTGTTTTACCTGTTAAAATATTATTAGGATCATAAATGAATGTGTTGGTATTACTCTGCCACTTAGATGGATTATAAAATCCGTTTAATACAACTCCCAGGGTTGTTTTTTTCGTAATGGAATAATCAGCACCAATCTTTGCATTGTAATAGTAGCTTTGATTTTCCATGACAGACTTTTGATCAAATATGGCTTTTATATTTTTTGTGGTTGCTTCCCTGAATTTCCTGACAATGTAAAGTTCTTCACTCTTGTGATTCCTGTTGAAATTAAGATTTGTAAAAATGTTGATTTTATTATTACGATAATTGAAGTTCAGTGCTTCATTAAATCTTGCATATCTTCCTTGAGTATATCCTGTAGTTATACTACCGTTTAATCCAAACGATTTGTTCTTTTTTGTTTTGATATTGATGATACCAGCATTACCTGCTGCATCATATTTTGCCGGAGGATTCGTCATGATCTCAATTTGATCCAATTGGCTCGCGGTCATATTCCGAAGCATATTTGCAAGGTCAGGCCCGCTTAAATAACTTGGACGGCCATCTAAATAGATTATAACTCCTTGTTTACCTTTCAGACTGATATTGCCATCCTTATCTACAGAAACACCGGGCGATTTTTCCAATACTTCTAACGCGGTACTTCCTGCATTGGTAATAGAAGCATCCACATTAACAATTGTTCTGTCAACTTTTCTTTCGATGAAAGGTTTTTTACTGGAAACGACAACTTCTTTGAGATCTTTATTAGTGGGAATCAATTGTAAAACACCTACTGTAGCAACTACATTTTCAGGATTAATTCTTACTATAGAGCTATACGTTTTATTATGGCCAATTGAAGATGCCATTAACAGGTAATCTCCATCTTTTATATTTTCAAATACAAAATTTCCGGCCTTATCTGTTACAGAGACTTTGACTAAAGCGGAATCTTTTGCTATTAAAAGAGAGATACTGGAGGCATCTATTACTTTTTGATTGCCTCCATCTTGAATACTTCCGGTAATTTTTCCGGAATTTTGGGCAAATGTACCAGTGGTTATACTGACAAATGCCAACAGGCTAAAGAATTTTTTCATGATAATTTGTTTTTGTTAGTGATGGCTATGCTGGTTATATACTTTAATAACTACTTAACAAAAGTAAGTACTAAGCATTACATAGTACAATGTTTTATACTGAACGGTTGTATTTTGGGATAAATGGTGATAAGAATGCAGATGATTTGTATAATCTAGGATCAGTTTGAATAAAAAAGCCACTCAAGATTTGAATGGCTTAGAGAAAATTGTTTAAATATAGTTAGGTTGTTTTTCTTCTTTTTGCTATGATTATCAATATAATACCACTTAAAGATAGCATTAATGCAATTATTTCGGCCTGGGATAATTTAAAGCCTAAAAAGGAATATGCTTTATTTACCCTGATTAGTTCTATCATAAAACGCTCAAAACCATTTATTAAAAGATAGATACCAAACATTACCAGTGGTGTTTTTATTTTATTCCGTATTCCCCATAAGAAAAAGAACAGTAAAGTGCAAATGATCGTTTCATAAAAAGGTGTAGGAAAAACGGGTAATGGCAAAACCCGGTTATGTTCATCATTGTTTCCGGGAATAAGAATACCGTCCTTATTTACATTTTGAGGATAGGTATATGCAAAAAACCAATTAGGTAAAAAGTTAGGGCCTTTAAAAGATCTATGTGGCACTTCATTTAAATTGGCATAAGTCCGGTCAGTAACATACCTCATCTGATTGCCGCTATCAAGAGCTTTGCCTTCAAGAAAATAGTATGAATGCTGCTCTAATTTTTTTGTAAAATCTCCGGCATTGGCAATAACAGTCTTACCATTCAGATCACTGGTATATGCACTGTTATAAACACCCCAATCTCCATCACCCGAAACCTGACAACCAATACGGCCAATAGCGTAAGCGATCATCAATGCAGGTGCTGCCGCATCTACAAGGTGTTTTACATTGATTCCTTTTTTTACACCGAACCAGCAAATTGCAATAGCTGCCAATATCAATCCACCATAAAAGGTAAGGCCGCTGGCTGAGAATAAATGCCCAACCCAATCTTGCTTAAACTCTTCCCAGTGTTCAAAATTATCAAAAAGTTTTGCACCAAGGATACCGAAAACAAGGCCTAAAATGATGATGTCTCCTACCCTGTCGTGGGGCCAAATCCTGAGAACCCTATTTTCAGGTTCCTTTAATTTTAGTTTATTTTTATCGTACCATTTTAGTCCTCCTAATAATATTGCCAGCAACAAACCGCCCAATATATTTCCCTGGCTCGAAAAAATATATTCCTGTGCGGGGATATCAGCTGGCTTACTAAAAAAAAGACCGATCAATTTGTAACCGAATAAAAATCCTGTTAAAGCATTAAAAATGATCTCAGTTAAACTTGCGGGTTTCCCGACAGTGATCATTTCTTCACGGGGTAATAACAATCCTAACTTTTCTTTTCGTTTCAATTCTGCTGTAAGTACTATTGCTGCAGATACAAAAGCCAGTGCTACCATTAAACCAAATGTGTTTAAAAAGCTCAAGGCATTCCATTCTACACCAAACCAGTCTTTAAAAACGTAATATAAATTGGGATACATTATTTGAATTTAAAATAATAATAATAATTAACGTGTTGCAATATATTCTTTAGTTACGTTAATAAAAAATCCTCCTGCATGAATTCAGCAGGAGGATCAATATGCATTTCCTGATTAATTACAATGTTGATCAAAAGCACTAATAAGATTCTCAGCGATCATCTGTGCGCTCCTACCCTCAATATTATGTCTTTCAATAAAATGTACCAGCTTGCCATCTTTAAACAAAGCAATGGCTGGTGAAGAAGGAGGATATGGCATTAAATGTTCTCTTACTTTTTTAACTGCTTCAATATCAAAGCCGGCAAAACTTGTGGTAATATGATCAGGTTTTTTATTACCGTTATGTACGGCAAGTAAAACGCCTGGCCTGGCAGTACCTGCACTGCAGCCACAAACTGAATTGATCATAACCAGTGTAGTACCTTTATTATTGATCACGTTTTCAACATCATTTGCAGATAATAATTCTGTAAATCCATTTTCAGTTAATTCTTCCTTCATAGGGATAACTATTTCTTCCGGATACATATCGTTTAATTTTTAGTTTTAAAGAAACAAAATTACAATCTTCTTTTTAATTATCCATTTATAAATTTCGATGAATAAAAACGAGTTTCGGAAAATTTGTCCAGTGAGGTTAACTTAAAATGCCATACTGGCTTGTATTGTAGCGAAAAATTGAAAATTTGTCTGTTAAAATCGGTTGGAATGTAATTTGTTGAAGGCACATTAAATTATCACAATAAAATATTAAATTAAAAAGCCATGACACTAGTAAAAGTAAACAACCCGTTATCAAAAACATTTGATGGAATGATGAAAGAGTTATTCAATGAATTGCCTGCTGCAATTAATAAAACAGTTAGGGAAGAAGTATTGCATTTTCCTCCTGTAAATATTTTGGAAAAAGATGCTATTTATCAGGTGGAGATTGCAGCACCCGGTTTTGAAAAAGCTGATTTCAATATTAAACTGGAAGGGAATATTCTTACGATCAGCACAGAAAAAAAAGAAACCATATCTGAATCAACAGATAAAATGATCCGAAAAGAATTCAGTTACAGATCTTTCAAACGCAGTTTCACTATTGATGAAAAAATTGATACTGAACATATCAACGCGAAATATGAAAATGGCATCCTGAAACTTGAACTGCCTAAAAAAGAAGTGTTGAACGCCGGTGCAAAAGAAATCAATATTCAATAAGAAATAAGTACATACAGTTGGTTACCTTTTTTAAGGTAATACCTCCTCATTCCTGGGGAGGTATTACATTATATCGTCATTGCGAGGAACGAAGCAATCTTGCTTTTACACTTAATGGATAACTTTTTTCCTCGCAATTACGATAAGATTTTATTCGCAACCTGCTTTTCTTCTCGTATCTATCAGGTATTGTATTTTCCATTCATTGTTGATCTTTACCAGCTGAAATGAATTAACGCCACAATGAAGAAATTTACCATTGTAATAAAAATTGTATGGCGTCCATACAATGGCCAGCGGTCCATCAATACGGATCACATCAAAAACGATCTGTTCATCCAATGAACCCTTTGGCTGTGAACTTACAGATACTGCAAATTCATTTACCGATTCATCAGTTACAGTTATCTTCCCTTCTTTATTTTTCAGGATCGTTTGTAAAATGCTCTTATCAGCAAAACAGGTTTTTAATAATACGGAATCACTGCTTTTCATAGCGGTAAATAATTTATTTACCACCGCTTTTACTGAGTCTTCAGCATTTTGTGATTTAACGGTTATATTAAGCAATAAAATAGAGCATAAAAAAAATAAAAATTGTCTCATTTTGTTGTTTATTGATTTTTGGTAGAATTATTGATTATAATGTATCAAATCGAAGTTAATGAAAAATGTACTGGTGTTAACAACAACAGTTTTTATGCTTTTTTTATTTACTGGTTGCAATAGAAAAACAAATCCTGAGACAAATTCAGGCCGTTATGTACTTGGTGCAAATAACAAACCGGTAGCCGTAAAAACTGTTAAACCCAAAAAAATAAAGACAGCCATTCCAAAAGTAATTGTTGTTAATGATGCCGTAGCGAGTAAAACTTTTGATGGAAAATACTATTATGATCTGGAAGGGCGCAGATACTGGCGCAATAAAAAAGACGGTAAATATTATTTGTATAACAAATCAATGGCCACAGACCCAAATTTTAAAAATCGGTAATGTAGTCTGGGGTGAAGTGAGTGATCTACCGGGGTATGTAATACTGATGTATAGATCTTTCGCTACGCTCAGGATGGCAAACGCTACGCTCAGGATGACAAACTATTTATATCCTAATATTTTCAGCATGCTTTGAGCAGATTGTTCTTTAGCATAAAGCCAGTCTACCAGTTTTCCGTTCTTATCATATCCAACAATTACATGCTTAGGCGAAGGGATCAGGCAATGTTTGATACCACCATATCCGCTAATTTGGTCCTGGTAAGCACCGGTATGGAAAAATCCAACATACAGTGGTTCGGTTAGATCATCAACTTTCGGTAAAAAAACTTCATTGATATGTTCTTCACTGTCGTAATAATCATGGCTATCGCAAGTAATACCACCTAATACCACCCGTTGGTATTCTTTTTCCCATTTATTAATAGGAAGCATAAGGAATTTTTCTCCTATACCCCAGGTATCCGGTAAGGTGGTAATAAAAGATGAATCGATCATATACCAGGTTTCCCTGTCATTTTGCATTTTTTCTGCTATCACGCTGTATATATGTGCCATACTTTCTCCAACAGTATAACTTCCAAATTCTGTAAAGATATTTGGCATGGGAACTTTGCTTTTCTTGCATGCAACTTTAATATTTCTTACGATCTCATTGATCATAAACTGGTAATCATAATCGAAACCAAGCGAATGTTTTATAGGAAAACCACCACCAATATTGATCGAATCAAGTTCGGGACATATCTTTTTAAGCTGGCAATATAAATTGATCACTTTATTCAATTCACTCCAGTAATAAATATCATCTTTAATACCTTTATTTAAAAAGATGTGCAGCATTTTTAACTGAAAACGGTGTTCGTTTCCTTCTATTTTATCTACATAAAACTCAAGAATATCTTTCAATTTTATACCCAGCCTGGAAGTATAAAACGGAAAACTGGGCTCTTCTTCAGTTGCCACCCTTATACCCAGATTAAAGGGGACTTTTACAGATTTGATATATGATCGTAATTCTTCAGTATTATCGAGTATCGGGATTACGTTTTTAAATCCCGAGTTGAGCAAACTGGCAATTCTGCTGGTATATGATTTTTGTTTAAAACCATTACAAATGATATAAGTATCTTTTGATATTTTTTTCTTTGCGTATAATTTCTTTATGATCTCAATATCATAAGCAAAAGATGTTTCAAGGTGAATATTGTTTTTTAGAGTTTCCTCTACTACAAAACTGAAATGAGAACTTTTTGTACAATAACAATAATGGTATTCGCCCTCATATTTATGTTTTTTAAAAGCGATCTCAAACATTTTTTTTGCTTTATTTATCTGCATTCCGATCTTGGGCAGATAAGTAAGTTTCAACGGAGTACCATATTTATCTATCAGTGCTTTTACATCAAGGTCATTGTATTGCAGGTAATTATTTTTCAATTTAAAATCCTGCTGTGGAAATGTAAATGTCTGCTGAACGAGGTCGTTATATGTATTATTCATTTGAATGGTCGAAGAATTTTACGGTTAAAATATTTGCAAATGTAATCTGATATCATATAGTTGTAATAAAAAAACCGGGTATAATTAAAACCCGGTTTTTTTAGTTATATGTTTCAGCAAATATTTATTTTACTGAGTTGATCAATTTTGCGAATGTGTCAGGCTCATTCATGGCCAGATCAGCCAAAACTTTACGGTTCAGGTCGATTTTTTTCACAGCAAGTCTATGAATGAAATCACTGTAAGTCATACCTTCTGCTCTTACTGCTGCATTGATACGTGCGATCCATAAAGTACGGTATTCACGCTTTTTTAATTTTCGTCCAACGTAACTGTACGTTAAACCTTTTTCCATTACGTTTTTGGCAACGGTATAAACATTTTTACGCTTGCCATAATATCCTTTGGCAGCTTTTAAAATTCTTTTGCGGCGGGCCCTGCTGGCTACTGCATTTACTGAACGTGGCATATCTTAATTTTTTTAAAGTTAATAGTTTGATGGTTACTCTTCATGGGTTATTTCATACCCAATAAACGCTTTACAAAGTGAAGGTTAGCATCACTGACTACTCCATCCATGCGCATATTTCTTTTGCGTTTGGTTGACTTTTTTGTTAGAATGTGACGTTTGAAAGCTTTCTGGAATGTAATTTTTCCTGAACCGGTAACTTTAAAGCGCTTTTTTGCGCTACTGTTTGTTTTTACCTTTGGCATTATATAACTATTTTAAGTTACTCCCTGCTGGCGTTCCTGAAATTTCAAGAAACTTGTTGAGCCGTGTGGGAAATGAATAAAAGAAAAGATCGCTCTTTTCGGGCGGCAAAGGTAATGAAAAAATTGATAATTTGTTAATGGATAATGAATAATTTCCGTTTTTTACATAATTTAACCTGTTTTCTTAACTGGTGGGCAATTACCATAAAACATTTACAAATAGCATGCATCTCTCAACATCTTCATGTATGCAACCCCCTTTTCACGGGCAAAATGGATATTCCTATCAGGGATAAGCTCTGGGTTAGGATAGTTTCTTAAGGCTCTTTCAATGCTTTCTTCCCTTAAAATGTGCAACATGGGGTAAATAGACCTGTTACTGTAATTGGCAGCATCGTTCGGAGGCGCATTGGCAAACATATATTGCGGATGAAAACTGGCAACCTGGTAGATTCCTTCGTAACCTTCTTTTTTCAACAGGGATTCGGCAAGTTCAACCAAGTCAAGATAATCATCAAACTGTTCAAAAGAGTCAGGAAAAATCAGCAGGGAGGTTTCTGTCGATATATTATCATCCAGATAATAACATTCATTTATGAAAGTCTGAAGTCCTGAATTGAGATCACTACCATGTTCAACGCGGTAACGAATGGTATGCTTTTTTAATTCTTTACCGGCAAATGGACAAAAATTACAACCGACCACAACATCAGAGATCCATTTTTTTGTTTGTGAAATTACTTGTTCGGCTGGTATCATGTATGATCATTTAGCTAATGTCCTTATATATAGTTCTTCAACTTTTTTACGTGCCCAGGGTGTTTTACGAAGAAAAGTTAGACTGGATTTTATGCCAGGGTTATTTTTAAAACAATTGATATTTATTCTTTGTCCCAGTTCCGGCCAGCCATATTGATCAACCAAAATTAAAAGGATGGCTTCTAAAGTAATTCCATGTAAAGGGTCCTGATGTTGCAGTTCTATCATTTTCTTCATCTTTTTTTCATGCTATAAAGATACTACAGGCAATTTCTAATACTTTTAATTAAAGTTATTTTATCTTTCAGTTTATTTTTTTTACCAGAAAGTTGCTTAAAATATTTACTTGATCTTTATTATAAATCAAAAACCCGAGTCAGCTTTATCAATTTGAATCATTTAGAATAACAATTCAATTTTTTATTTAAAAACACCATTAATCAAATATTTTTCACTATTTTTCAATAAAATGTTAACAAAATGACTACAGTAATTGTCCCAATTGATTTTTCAGACATTTCTTTACATACAGCCCGATATGCAGCTCAGTTATTAGTGGGGCATTACGGCGTTACAATACTGCTTTACCATAGTTATACAAAATCAACCGAAGCAGAAAAAGCAACAAAAGAAATTGAAGCATTGAAAGTGGATTTAATGAAAAACTACATTGTTAAAATTGATATTCTTGTTGATATGGAAGACGATTTTGTATCTGGTCTTGAAAAAACTGTTCGACATCGTAAAGCTGAATTGGTAATTATGGGCATTACAGGCAAATCTGCCATTGCAAAGGTATTCTTTGGTAGTAATACGTTGAAAATGGCTGAAACCAGGGCATGCCCAGTATTAATTATTCCTGAAAATGCTCCATTTAGTAAACTCGATAATGTAATGCTTGCATCAGATTTTAAAAACATTCATAGTACAACACCTTCTGCGCCTATAAAAGATTTTTTAAGTGTATTTAATTCAAAATTACACATAGTAAATGTTGATAAAGATCATTACATATCCTTAACGGAAGAATATGAAACGGAAAAGCAAGAACTAAAAAAAATGTTTGAAGAATTTAAGCCTGAATTTTATTTTATGCGTTTGTTTGATTTTGAAGAAGCCATAAATCTTTTTGCAGAAGAGAGGGGTATTGACATGATCATTGCTATTCAAAAAAATCATTCTTTCATTGAAAAAATCCTGCAAGGCAGTCATACAAAATCTTTAACATATCATAGTAAAATACCTATACTTGTAATGCATGAATAATAAGTATAAGATATTTTAAATTAAACTTTACTAAAAAAATCAAAACAGCTTTATGTCCAAAACTAAAATTACTATTAATAACAATGGCTCTCTTAAAATCGAAGGGGATTTTGAAATAGTGGATAGAGAAGGAAACAAGTATGATCTGGGCGGAAGAGAGATACTTGGTTTGTGCCGTTGCGGTCATTCTAAAAATAAGCCTTTTTGTGACGGTTCTCATAATGGCCAGTTTGAACACCAAGCTGTGGCTTTTGATCTGCCTCCCAAAAAAATAAGTTAGATCATAAAATTATCATACCGATTACTTTGAAGGTTTTTCTTGTTCGGATGAATCGGTATGCTTTTGTGTGCCGTCAGGCAATTTACCCCGTTTGTAAATGATAAGCCCGTTCAGAAAATTACGAAGTATCTGATCACCTGCTTCAACATATCCGGGGTGATCTTCATTCCGGAAAAGGTCTCCCAATGCACCTTTCGTTATTTCAAAATCAACAAGAGACAGTATCTCGATAATGTCATCATTGCGTAATGATAATGCAACGCGTAATTTTTTAAGAATATCATTATTGCTTAACATGAGGGGTTTGTTTTTGATTTATAGATCACAAGATACCATATACAAGATTTATGACAGTGCATCAGTATAAAAGTATGTATCAATTGTGGAAAATGCCCGTCATTGTAAGGAACGAAGCAATCTAAAAGTTTAAGTACACAGATTGCTTCGTTCCTTACAATGACGTTGTTCTTAATATCCTCGTAATCAAGCTACAGCATTTTGTAAAACATACCCATATTTAATTGCTTCCTTTTGAAGGAAGATTATTCTTTTAGCTTTCTGTCTTTCTGTATTAATC
>JANOPU010000322.1:0-9942 GCA_031422055.1 Ferruginibacter sp. | reverse complement strand
ACGAATAATGCCATTAAACACGCCAAAGCAAAGAATATACATGTTGCCATGACTTATCAACCCGGTTTATTTAAATTAGTTATTACTGATGATGGAATTGGGTTTAATAACAATGATTTGCAATTAACTCAAACCGGTATTGGCTTAAAAAGCATGCAAAACAGGGCAACATTGATCGGCGGAGTATTTTCAATCAATTCATCTGAAAATAACGGCACATCTATATCTATAGAAATTCCGACCCTAAACCCTAAACCCTAAACCTTCAAACCTAATGGCAAACATAGTTTTAGTAGACGATCATGTATTATTGCGCAACGGCCTTGCTTCCCTCGTTAAAAATCTTGGTCATGATGTATTGTTTGAAGCTGACAATGGCCGGGAGTTTATTAAAAAACTTTCTTCAATATTGTTACCTGATCTTGTACTGCTGGATATCAACATGCCTGAAATTGATGGTTATGCAACGGCACAATGGCTCAAAACAAATTATCCTGATATAAAAATATTGGCGCTTAGTATGTATGATAATGAAAACTCCATTATTCGTATGCTTAAATCCGGTGCCAAAGGCTATATTCTAAAAGACAGTGAGCCAACAGAATTAAAAGCCGCTATTGATGCAATCATAAGCAAAGGATATTATTACTCCGACCTGGTTAGCGGTAAACTGATCCATGCCATTAATAAAATTGATGATGAAGGCAGTGATGTACATACAATGAACAACCTGAACGACCGGGAAACAGACTTTTTAAAATATGCCTGCACTGAACTTACCTATAAAGAAATTGCAGATAAAATGTTTGTAAGCCCGCGTACCATTGATGGCTACCGCGACGCCTTATTTGAAAAACTACATGTGAAAACAAGGGTAGGGTTGGTAATGTATGCGATTAAGAATGGGGTGGTGCAGGTTTGAAGTTCATAGTTCATAGTTCATAGTTCATGAAACTACCATTTTTTTAAAGATAGTCCGATTTTTAAAGACTCAACTATGAACTAAAAACTATAAACTAGTTTTCTCAATTCAACAAACTCGCTTCCTTCACAATTTCCACTTTCTCCTGTTCCTTAATATTATTCCAGCCTCCAAGCACATTGCGGAGATTGTGTATGCCCTGCCTTTTTAAAATCGAAGAAGCGATCACACTTCGGTAACCACCTGCACAATGAACATATAAATTCTGGTTGTCTTCAAAATTGGCTATTTGTGCAACATCGGTCATTTCACCTAAAGGTAAATTCACTGCATCCTTCAAATGCCCGTCGGCATATTCTACTTCTTTTCTCACATCAACAACAATAAGGTTGGGGTCGTGCGGAATATCCATGATCAACTCATCCGCTTCTACATCTATGATCAGGTCAACTTTTTCCTTTGCATTTTTCCATGCATCAAATCCTCCTTTTAAATATCCTTCCATTTTATCAAATCCAACTCTGGACAATCTGATAACTGATTCTTCCTCTTTATCGGGAGCTGTAACCAATAAAATGTTTTTGTCAAAAGGTAAAATACTTCCTGCCCATTCTGCAAATCTTCCCTCGAGGCCAATGAATATAGAACCCGGAATAAATCCTTGTGTAAATTCATTTGCATGCCGGGTATCCAGTATGATAACTTCATCATTTATCAACGATTTGAATTCTTTGACAGATAATGCTCTGGTTCCATTTGTTTTAATATCTGTTAACGCTTTATAACCTTCCTGGTTTATTTTTGCATTGATTGCAAAGTATCTTGGTGCTGCATGCAGGCCTTTGGTAACAGCTTCAATAAATTCTTCCCTGCTTTGGGGTTGAAGCGCATAATTTGTTTTCTTTTCTTCAGCAATGGTACTGTGCGTATTTGGTCCGAGGTTTTTTCCGCAACTACTACCCGGCCCGTGTGCAGGGTACACTAAAATATCATCATTCAATGGTAATATTTTTGACTGAATAGTATCGTACATGATACCTGCAAGATCTTCACTACTCATATCACCACTGCTCAGATCGGGCCTTCCAACATCGCCCACAAATAAAGTATCTCCGGTAAATATAGCATGTGGTTTACCTTCTTCATCTTTTAGTAAATAGCAACAGCTCTCAATAGTGTGTCCGGGTGTATGTAAAACCTCTATACTTGTTTTACCCAGTTTAAAGATCTCTCCGTCTTTTGCACTGTGTATCTCGAAATTTGTTTTTGCACCCGGGCCAAAAATGATTGGAGCACCAGTTTCTTTACTAAGGTCAATGTGGCCACTTACAAAATCTGCATGAAAATGAGTTTCAAAAATATATTTTATACCGGCATTTCTTTCTTTTGCTAATTGTAAGTATGCTTCCGTATCTCTTAACGGGTCAATGATCGCAACTTCTCCTTCACTTTCAATATAGTAAGCAGCTTCACTCAGGCAGTTCGTATAAAGTTGTTTTATGAACATATTTCTTATGTTTTACAATTTTATGTAAAGGTAAAATAAAAGAGCGGCTGATACAATCAACCGCTCTTAAAATCAATAAAAGAAAATTAACCTATTAATTCCTGAACAAATTGGTTGATCTCTTCAATTCTTTTGTAATTAACCGTGTAGTAAATGAATTTTCCTTCGCGTTGTGTTGTAACGATCCCGGCCCTGCGAAGTATAGCAAGGTGTTGAGATGCTACGGATTGCTCCAAACGCATACGGACATAAATTTCTGTTACTGTGATCTTTTTTTCAGTTTCAATTAAAGCTAAAATCTGCTGACGAAGTTTGTGATTTAACGCTCTCAAAACCAGCGCAGCTTTTTTCAGATTGTGGAAATTGATCTTTAATGTTTCAGTGTTTACGGTAGTGGATGAGTCTATTTGCTCATTTGTCTGGTTTTCGACGATCATAGGAATAATTTTAAATGGTGCTTAAACAATGTGTTTCAGTTGCAAATATACTAACGGAAAAATATTTAATATAATCTGAATTGTTAAAATATTTTAATATGAATAAAGTTTAAACCTAACCTATTGATTTGTAATGTTATGGAGAAAAAAATTCTTTTACATACAAAGGCTCACAGTAGCATAAATCACTGAAATCTTTATTCAAATATTTGGTATATGACAATTGGCAAATAGTATTAATGGGATCAGGCACATCAGGAAAATATGCATTTTTTGAATGAATGATATTTTTCCATTTTACTGAACCGCTTCCAAAGAAAAACACATTGTATTCTGTAAGCATTTGTTCAAAAGATCTGTCATGAAGTATCTTAGCACATGCCGGCATTTCTTCATTCATTGAATCGTCAAATACAGCTGTATATACTTCCATTCTTCTGGCATCAATCATCGGACAGAATAAAGTGGTTCTTGTTAAAAGTTCTTTAGATAGACTTATTACAGCAGCAGCAAGCATATTAAGTGTTCCAATGGTTAATAAAGGTTTATTTAACGCATAGCATAACCCTTTTGCACTAGCAAGGCCAACACGTAATCCGGTATATGAACCCGGACCGTTTATAACGGATACTGCATCTAATTGTTTTATATCCAATGAAGCTTCAATCAATAATTTTTTTACAGCAGTATGCAAAAAAGAAGCATGGTCTTTCTGTATTGTATTTTTTAGATATGACAGCAGAACTCCGTCCTTTGATATACTTACGCTGGCAGTTTCATTAGACGTATCTATATTTAAAATTATTTTCATTGTATTTTCATTGATTCTGTTTCTAGTAATGGCGATGGTTCATACCTGGAGTCTGTTTTACTTAATGTTTTTAGCAATGTATAAATGTTTTTGATACCAATTATCTGAGCCCATTCAAAAGGGCCAAAAGGATAATTGGTCCCCAGTTTCATAGCTGTATCTATTTCTTTTTCTGTACTTACATTTTCATCTTTTGCAAAATAAGCTTCATTAATTATCATTGCAATAATTCTGGCAGAAATAAAACCGGGTTCATCTGGAACAATTATTATTTTTTTGTTGATTGCTTTAAGAATATGCAGGGAATTATCATTCAATTTTCCGGCCACTTCCCATGAACTCCTTTTTAAAAAACCAGCCCAGCCATTTATCCTGATAACATTTTCTGCTGCACCTGATTCTTGTAAAGTATAATTGACCGAATTGATAAACACAGGTTTTTTAAGAACAATATAATCAGTTTCATGTTTCATTTCTATCAGGTTGAAATATGCATCAATATCATCTCTGTAAACAAATAAAGTGTTCAAATCAGCACGGATCCAATCAATACCGGTAGTACCCGAAATCAATTCGTCCCAAGCAGTATCATGTGCAAATACCAATATTCTCATTTTATGTAATTTTTACAAAAATAGGTTGTTGATAAAAGATATATTTGTGTATAATTAAAAATTGCCTGAAAGATGTCTAAAAAGATCATAAAAACAGAGAAAGCACCAGCTCCTATCGGACCATATAATCAGGCTGTTTTAGCCGGAAACCTCCTTTTTATTTCCGGACAAATAGCATTGATTCCAGACACATCGGATCTGAATAATTCAACTATTGAAGCAGAAACAAAACAGGTAATGGAAAACCTTGGAGCCATATTGGCATCTGCTTCAGCTACGTTCAGTCATGTAGTAAAAACAACTATATTTCTAAGTGATATGAGTTTATTTGCAATGGTTAATGAAGTCTATGGAAGTTATTTTGATTCAGCATTTCCGGCAAGGGAAACTGTGGCTGTAAAAGGGTTACCAAAAAATGTTAACGTAGAAATAAGCATGATAGCTTCTTTGTAAAATGATAATTATTACTGCACATGCACATCCTTGCCTGGCCGAAACTTTTCGGCAAAAGGGCTTTGAAGTGCTTTACTCACCTGAGATAACATATGAACAATTATCTCAAATTATTGAGAAAGCTGTAGGAATTGTTGTTACTACCAGGATAAAAATTGATAAAACGATCATTGAAAAGGCAACTCGGTTGAAATGGATCGGAAGGCTGGGAAGCGGGTTGGAATTGATAGACCTGAATTATGCCGGTGAAAAAAATATTTTGTGTATCAGTACACCGGAAGGAAACCGTAATGCAGTAGCCGAACATGCGTTGGGTTTGTTGTTAAATTTAATGAACCATATTTCCAAAAGCCAGGAAGAAATACGCCGGAGTAAATGGTTACGTGAAGAAAACCGGGGGGTAGAACTTAGTGGAAAAACAGTTGGAATTATCGGATTTGGAAATACGGGAGCAGCATTTGCCAAATTATTATCTGCTTTTGAAGTAACAATACTTGCCTTTGATAAATATAAATTCGATTTTGGGCATGGGGCCATAAAGGAAGCCAATCTTGATCAGGTTTGCAAATATGCAGATGTAATCAGTTTTCATTTGCCACTAACCGATGAAACACGGTACATGGCGGATGAATCTTTTTTCATGTCATTAAAAGAACAGCCATATATCATCAATACATCCAGAGGTAAAGTTGTTGAAACAAAGGCATTGATACATGCACTTCAGTGTAATATGATCAAAGGTGCTGCGTTGGATGTAATGGAAAATGAAAAAATCAATAACCTCGATACCAAAGAAAAGGAACAATTTCTTTTCTTAACCAATCATCCAAATGTCATTATAACTCCTCATATTGCCGGCTATTCGAAGGAAGCTTTTTATAAAATGAGTAAAATATTACTGGCTAAACTGAGTTTGTAAGGCCTGAAAATCTCATTACCAAAATTCTTCTTATTATTTCATGATTTCTATTCAGTAAATTATTTAGTATATTTGTACCTGATGCAACGCTTTAGATATTACTGAAGCGTTGTATTTTTTTTCGTATCTATCTAATATTTTTTTTATGGCGGAGATAAATTATGTAACACAAGAGACATTTATCAGAATGAAGGAAGAACTGCATGTATTAAAAACAGTAGACAGGTATGCAGCCAGTAAATCTATTGCTGAAGCAAGAGAAAAAGGTGATTTAAAGGAAAATGCTGAATATGACGCAGCCAAGGAAGCACAAGGATTACTGGAAGCAAAAATTAAATATCTTGAAGGGGTAATGGCAACTGCTAGGATACTTGATGAAACTAATATTGATACCAGCAGGGTAAGTATTCTAACTAAAGTTACTCTTACTAATCAGGCTACCAAAAAGACAGTAACTTATAAGATTGTTTCTGAAAATGAAGCAGACCTGAAAACAGGAAAAATATCTGTTACTTCACCTATCGGAAGTAGTATTTTGGGAAAAATAATCGGCGATATAGTTGAGGTTACTGTGCCGGCCGGCTTATTGAAATTTAAAATAGAGAAGATTGAAGTGTAGCTTTCTTTATTTACACATAAAAGCATTCGAAAATTAAATTTTTTTTATGTCAGTCTTTACTAAAATCATCAGTGGCGAATTACCGTGTTATAAAATTGCAGAAAGTGAAAATTTTATTGCATTCCTTGATATTGACCCACTCATAAAAGGCCATGTGTTGGTAGTACCAAAAACAGAGGTGGATAAAATATTTGACCTGTCAGAAAAATACTTATCAGAAATGCTTGTATTTGCAAAACCAATTGCAAGGTCAATTGAAAAATCTTTTAACTGTAAGCGATGTGGAATAAGCGTAATTGGAATTGAAGTGCCGCATGCACATATGCATCTATTGCCTATCAATTCAGCAAATGACCTCAACTTTACCAGACCAAAATTACATCTCCCTAAAGAAGAAATGGAAGAGATTCAGCAAAAAATACTAATGAATATTTAAATCTGCTTCTTTGAATTGTAACATTCCCGTTGATTTGTATTTCAGTTATTTGATTCTCAGGGGATTGTTTTGTAAAAATTCTTTCCAGCCTTTTTTCATAGGTTTTATTGTATTGTCAGGTGTGATAGCGTTTTCTTGAAAATGGTGGCAAACAGCTACAGCCAGTGCATCTGATGCATCCATATATGCCGGGCCCTGATCAAATTTTAACAGATGCTGTAACATTTTCATCACCTGTACTTTATCAGCATTCCCATTGCCTGTAATGGATTGCTTTATTTTTTTAGGTGAATATTCATGAACTGGTAATCCAGATTGTATAGCTGCGGCAATTGCAACACCCTGAGCCCTGCCCAATTTAAGCATACTTTGTACATTCTTACCAAAAAAGGGAGCTTCAATTGCAAAATGACCCGGTTTATATTGAGTGATCAGATGCTGTACTTTTTCATAAATTTTTTCAAGTTTTTCATAAGCATCATTTTTTGAAGAAAGTTTTAATACATTCATTTCAAGTAAATGTATGGAGGAACCAACGACTTCAATTAATCCATAACCCATTATTATGGTACCCGGGTCTATACCTAAAATGATTTTTGATGCTTTTTGCAAAGGGCAACTTATTTTTACTAATAATTTTTTACTTGAACAAAAATATCAAATTTATTATCAACTACCTGCTTGGTCCACTGATCTTTGTTATTTTGGCATGGAGTTTATATAGACAGATCAGCCATCAACCTGATCTGAATGTGCGTTGGCAGCAGATTAAAATGAGTTGGCAACATTATATTTTTTGGATCGTTTTTATTTTAATGTTTCTCAATTGGGGAATAGAAGCAAGGAAATGGCAGATATTAATGGCACCACTTGAAAAAATTTCTTTAGTCAGATCTTTTAAATCGGTATTTGCCGGATGCAGTATAACCATGCTGACACCAAACCGTGTCGGAGAGTATGGTGGAAGGATCATGTATGTTCAGGAATCCAACAGGATCAGAGCAATATCCCTTGCCATTCTGGGGAGTATCAGTCAGCTTACCGTAACCATGTTAATGGGTACTATGGGACTGATCGTGTTTAAATTTGGATCAGTAGTCAATAAATCAGCATTTATTTCTATACCATGGATTTTAAGTGACACTTTATTTGTAATAAGCCTTGTAGTATCCTTTGTTTTATTACTTTTTTATTTCCGGATTCACTTATTTATTAAAGTGGTTTCAGTCTTTAAGTTTCTTAAAAAATTTTCAGGGTATATAAATGTACTGGATGTTTTTAGCGGTAAACAATTGTTAAGAATTATATTTTTATCTTTTTTCCGTTATATGGTATTTATTTTGCAATATATGCTGCTCTTAAGAGTGATGGGAGTTGAAATTGTTTACCCGGTAATGTTCTTACTCCTTACCATATTTTATTTGGTAATGGCAGTTGCTCCTACCATTGGGTTTACAGAATTGCCAGTAAGAGCTACTGCAAGTGTTTTAATATTTGAATTATTTAGTAGTAACATTTTGGGTATTCAGGCAGCTGCATTCGGCATTTGGCTTATAAATATTGTATTGCCGGCGGTCATTGGAAGTTTACTGATTTTCGGAATTAAAATAATGAAAGTACAATGAAGAAATTTTCAAGGTTGGGATTTTTGATCTTAGCACTGTGTATATTTAGTTTTACAACAGACAACAAAGATTTTTGTAGTATAAGAAATACTACATACAAAGATGGGGAAGTAGTTATTTTCAAAGTTTATTATAATACACTTGGTGCATATATTGGTGCAGGGGAAGCAACATTTACAACAACATTGGAACGATTTAATGGAAAACCTGTTTATCATCATGTTGGAGAAGGAAAGACGTATTCATTCTTTGATAATTTTTTTAAGGTAAGGGACAGGTATGAAAGTTATGTAGATACAACAAACCTGCTTCCCATTAAATTCGTCAGGAATATAGATGAAGGCGGTTATAAAAAATACGAAAATGTAACTTTTAATCAATCAGCAAAAACTGCAGCAAGTACAAAAGGTGTTTATCCCATTAGTGATTGTATACAGGATGTGATGAGTATGGTTTATTATGCCCGAAATATAGACTTCAATAAATACAGGGTTAATGATAAGATTCCCTTTGATATGTTTCTGGATGATGAAATTTTTCATTTATATATCCGGTACATGGGAAAGGAGAAAATTAAAACCCGTTATGGGAGGTTTAATGCTGTTAAAATAAGGCCGTTACTTATCAAAGGAACCATTTTTGAGGGAGGTGAAAAAATGACTGTATGGATAAGTGATGACCCTAATCGTATCATACTTCGTGTAGAAAGTCCGATATCTGTTGGAAGTATTAAAGTTGATATGATGTCATATAAAAACCTGCGTTATCCTTTATCCTCGTTTAGAGGTCTCCGTTAAATTATCAGGCCATTCAAATAGCCAGGCACTTTTTATGGGTACATTATATTTCATTCAATTTAAAACTTTCTTTCAATCTTATTCCTTTTTCTGTCAGTTGTAAAGTGCAACATTCTAGCAGTGGATCATGTTCAAAAAATAATATATAATTATTTAGCTGAGCCTCGGTTAAAAATGATTTTTTCTCATTCAGTGTTGTAAGCGGAAACATATCATAAGCCATTACATAGGGTAAAGGGATATGGGCGGCTGAAGGCAGCAGGTCAGCCATGTAAATGATCGTTCTTCCCTTATAATTTATTTGCGGTAACATCATAGCTTCCGTATGGCCAAATACCTGCCTTACAGATACCTGGTCTGGAAAATGAGCAGCAGCTGTTTCAATAAATTTTAGCTGTCCGCTTTCATGAATAGGTAAAATATTCTCTTTTAGAAAACTTGCTTTTTCTCTGTCATTTGGTTCAGTTGCCCACTTCCAGTGACGTTCATTACTCCAGTAGGTGGCGTTTTTAAATGCCGGGATTAACTTATCAGCAACCCTAACTATACTTCCCCCACAGTGATCGAAATGAAGGTGTGTAAGAATTACATCTGTTATATCATCTTTGGTAAATCCATGTTTTGCCAGAGATTTTTCCAGGGTATCATCTCCATGAAGATAATAATGGCCAAAGAATTTTGCATCCTGTTTATCTCCCATTCCGTTGTCAATCAATATGAGCCTGTTACCATCTTCGATCAATAAACATCGGAGTGCCCAGCTGCACATATTATTGTCATCCGAAGGATTTAGTTTATTCCA
>JANOPU010000321.1:0-20934 GCA_031422055.1 Ferruginibacter sp. | reverse complement strand
AAGTGTAAGTTTTTTTTCTTTGATATCATTCCCGGTTGGCTTGCCGATATCTTCACTGCCATAATCAAAGAGATCGTCCTTGATTTGAAATGCTATTCCAACTTTTTGTCCGAATAATTTCATTTTTTCAGTAATGATTTCATCTTTGCTTGTACTATATGCACCAACACCACACGCTGAAGAAAGCAGAGAAGCTGTTTTGTTTTTTATGATCTCAAAATAAATATCTTCATCCAGGTTTAGCTTTCTTGATTTTTCCATTTGAAGTAATTCGCCTTCACTCATTTGTTTTACTGCTTCTGAAACAATATGTAAATGCATGAAATCTTCGTTCGAAGTTGAAAGCAATAAACCTTTAGAAAGTAAGTAATCACCAACCAAAACGGCTATTTTATTTTTCCAGACAGCATTTATTGAAAAAAAGCCTCTTCTTTCAAGTGATTCATCAACCACATCATCATGAACGAGAGTGGCAGTATGTAATAGTTCTACAAGTGCTGCTGCCCTGTAAGTACTTTCATTTATTTCACCGTTCAGCTTGGCACAAAGGAAAACGAACATAGGCCTCATTTGTTTACCTTTTCTCTTGATAATATATTTCATTATCCTGTCGAGCATAGGTGTTTGGCTGCTCACAGCCTCTGCAAACTTTTTTTCAAAAGTGTTCAGTTCAATACCGATTATATCTTTTACAAAATTCATTCAAAAAAAAGGCAATATAACTCACTAACGACCCTTATCAAAGTATTTTATTTTGGCTGAAAAACGAATAAATATCATAAATACCAGATTTTTCAATTCATTTTTGATATTTATCATTACCATTTACAAAATAAATTGGAATTAGTAAAACCAACATATATAAATAAATGCTAAAAAGTTTTGCTGTTTCGGATGGATTAAATAAATTTGCATTCAATCAACTTGTATATTTAGAAAACTATTAATCATTAAGTTATGGGAATCACAAAGTTAAAATTATTTTTATTAGGGGTATTTACGTTCCTGTTTACAGGTTTGTTTGCCCAATCTACTAGCGTATATAATGTGTATGACACAGCTAAGATCACTAAAAAAGGCATGTCACAGCAGAATGAATTTTGGAATAATTCTTACAGTTTTCCTGCTAAACCGCGTAATATGTGGGAGATAGGTGCTTCCATAGGTACTTTAATGATTAGTAGTGATGTGCCTATTAAAGTCCCAACCTTCGGTTTCGAGGCCCATGTTAGAAAAGCATTCGGATATGTATTTTCTATGAGATTACAATATGTGAATGGAACTGGTAAAGGCCAAAGTTGGCTTGCTTCAGAGAATTTTGCAAAAAATCCGGCTTGGGCAGGTTATTTTGCACCGGTTCGTAGCTCTGCTGGTCCGATTGTTTACAGAAATGGCATTGCCGGTGCTCCTGATGGAACTTCGCCGGATGTAATTTATTATAATTATAAAGCAAAAGTTCAGGATCTGTCAGTACAAGGTATCGTAACATTGAATAACATTCGCTTTCATAAACAAAAAACCGGGTTTGTTATTTATGGAGGTGGAGGTATAGGTGCTACAATGTATAAAACAATGATCAACTCAAAGGATGCTGCCGGAAATAGTTATGCAGCACAATTCAGGGATATTTTAGATCTTAATCCAACTAACTATGCAAATAAAAAGGATGTAAGAAAAGCACTGAAGTCTGTTATGGATGATACTTACGAAACAGCTGCTGATAATCAGGGAGAAAGACACGCTAAGTTGGGTGGCAATACATTAAGGCCTTCCGGTACTGTTATTGTAGGTGTGGCATTAAAGTTAGGCAGAAGATTGAACCTGGCTATTGAAGATCGTCACACTTTTGTAAAGGATGATCTATTGGATGGACAACGTTGGCAGGAACATGCATATGGAGATGCAGTTACAACAGGTGATTTTGATTCATATAATTTCTTATCAATCGGATTAAACTTTAATTTGGGTGGTAAATCAGTAGAACCATTATGGTGGATAAATCCATTGGATTATGCATACAGCGAATTAAACAATCCAAAACACATGAAGTTACCAAAACCGGTGTATGAAGATGCTGATGGAGACGGAGTTTTAGATGCATTGGATCGCGAACCAAATACACCTGCCGGTTGTCCTGTTGATACACATGGTGTTACTAAAGATACTGATGGAGACGGAATACCTGATTGCAAAGACAAGCAATTAATAACACCTACAGAATGCCAGCCTGTTGATGCTGATGGTGTTGGACATTGCCCTGATCCTGCTTGCTGCGATAAGATCAAATCTGAACCAGTAGTTGCTCCTTGTCCATCTGATTACCCAAGCCTTTCTTTTAAAGGCAACGGTGTTGTTTTGGCAAATGATGCAAAAGCTATGTTAGCAACAGTTGCAGCTAAAATGAAGGCTAATCCAAACTGTAATATTAATGTTAACGGGTATCCGGAAGCTTCAAAAGCTTCTCAGGCAGTTTGCCAGAAAAGAGTTGATGCTGTTAAAAGGCACCTGGTAGAAAAAGAAGGTATTAGTGCTGATAGAATAACTACAAATTGTGAAGTTGGTGGTGGCGATAAAAACACAATTGATATTAAATCAAATTAAACCCTATTAGTTTTATATTATTCAATGATCAAACCCTCCCAATTTTTGGGAGGGTTTTTTATAGGTATTTACTCAATAGCTTCACATATTAAGTTTGAAAATTAGAAAACTATCTTATACCAAACATAAACAGTATTTAGTCCAAAGCAATTTTAGGTCGGTATAATACCATCTAAGATTTCCACATAGTCCTTTGGACTACTTAGTAAATCAAGATGGTATTACATGAATCATTTTTTCTATACCTCGCATTATATGAAATAGCTATAATGAATTATAAAAGACCTTAAAATAGAATATTTGTACCGAAACAATTAACAGAGGTAAAAAGCCCTTTTCTTAGTATTTAGGGCATTCCAAAGCAAAACCCAATTATCGGGCTTTATGTATTACTTAACAACTCTTTTTTGGTGATTCCTCTAAATTCAGGCAAATTTGGAAAAAATCAATTAATTTCGCACTTCTTTATGAGATCACTAAAAATTATTATTCCTGCCCTATGTATCATGATGGGTTTTGTTGCTTGTAATAAATTCAGCAAAGTTCAAAAAAGCAAGGACTATGATTATAAACTTGCCAAGGCTGAAGAATACTTTGATAAAAAGAAATTTCATAATGCCCAGTTGTTATATGAAGACCTTTTTCCGGTATTTAAGGGGACTCAAAAATTCGAAGATCTTTATTACAAATACGCATACTGTTTCTATAATTTAAAAATGTATCGCGATGCCGAAAATTTATTTAAAGGGTATCTTGAGGTATTCCCGAATAGCGAAAGGGCAGAAGAGGTTGATTATATGAGGGCGTATTGTTTTTATAAACAATCACCAAAAATTGACCTTGAACAGGTAAATACAGTAAAGGCTATGGGGATGATGCAGACTTTTATCAATACCCATCCTGGTTCACCCAGGGTAAAAGATGCCACTCAGATCATTGACCAGTCAAGAGTCAAACTTGAAATAAAAGATAACAGGGGTGCAAAATTATATTATAATTTAGGTCATTATAGAGCAGCAGCAATTGCATATGGATCTTTATTGAATAACTATCCAGAGTCTATGAATGGGGAGGAATATAAATTGATGATAGTGAAATCATATTATCGTTTTGCAAAAATGAGTATAGTAGAAAAGCAAACAGAACGATTTGAAAAAGTAATATCGGAGTGCGAAGATTTTGCAGACAGGTATCCTGAAAGTACTCTTTTACAGGAAGCAGAGAATTTTGGTAACTTAAGTAAAAACTATATTAAAGAATTAAAAAATGAGTAAATTACGACGTCAGCTAAGTGCTAGTACCAGTAGTGTTGTAGAACCTAAAAAATTATCTGAACTGAAAGATAAAACGGGAAATCTATATGAGTCTATAGCAATCATTGCTAAAAGGGCTAACCAGATAAATATTACTATTAAAGAAGAGTTGCATAATAAACTTGAAGAATTTGCAAGTCATACTGATAGCCTGGAAGAAATACACGAGAATAAAGAGCAGATTGAAATATCCAGGGCATACGAAAGGATGCCAAATCCTGCATTACTTGCAACTGCTGAGTTCATTGATGATAAAGTATATTTCCGTAAGAATGATGAAGATTTATTCAGTTAATATTAATTTTTATACTTTCTTTTAGAATAGAAGTTATAATTTTAGTCTCGCCATAGGCGAGATTTTTTTATGTATCACTTTTCTGGTTTCAATATTTGTGCAGTTCAGTTTTACTAAACCGATATCCTAAAAGCATAAAACCCTGAAAATTTATACTAAAAGACTAATCAAATTGGTATTACAAGGAAAAAAAATATTATTAGGAATTTCAGGAAGTATTGCAGCATATAAATCAGCAGTGCTTGTAAGGTTACTAGTAAAATCAGGTGCAGAAGTGAAAGTAATAATGACTCCTGCTGCTTCAAATTTTATTGCACCTCTGACACTTGCCACCTTGTCAAAAAATGAAGTATTATCAGAGTTATCTGAGAACAGTTCATGGTCCAATCATGTAATGCTGGGGCGTTGGGCAGATATTATGCTCATTGCACCGCTGAGTTGTAATAGTCTTGCAAAAATGGCAAATGGTCATTGCGATAATTTATTGACTGCAGTTTATTTATCATCTACTTGTCCGGTAGTTGCTGCACCAGCCATGGATGAAGATATGTGGCATCACCATTCCACTAAAAATAATATTCAGAAAATTATTTCTTTTGGTAATCATATTATTCCTGTTGAAAACGGCGAGTTGGCCAGCGGTTTATCCGGAGATGGCAGAATGGCTGAACCGGAAAATATTATTAAATGGCTGGAAGATTTTTTTTTAAAAAGTCAGCAATTAACAGGTAAAAAAATACTGGTTACAGCCGGCCCTACATATGAAGCTATTGATCCGGTAAGGTTTATTGGCAATCATTCATCCGGAAAAATGGGTATTGCTATTGCAAATGAGTTTGATAAAAGAGGTGCGGAGGTAACATTGATAATCGGACCGGTAACACAAACATTACATGGGATATACAAAACTATAAAAGTAACTTCCGCAGAAGAAATGTATGAGGCAAGTTTAAAAGTATTTTCAGGGGTTGATATTGCAGTGATGAGCGCTGCAGTTGCAGATTATACAATAACAGAACCTGCCAATGAAAAGATAAAAAAGAATTCAGACCATCTGGTTATTGAATTAAAAAAAACCAGGGATATCTTGAAGGCTATGGGCGAATGTAAAATGGCTAACCAATTTCTCGTTGGATTTGCTCTGGAAACCAATAATGAAAGAGAATTTGCAGTTAAAAAACTTCATTCCAAGAAAGCTGATATGATCGTTTTAAATTCGCTGAATGATGAAGGAGCAGGCTTTGGACATAACACTAACAAAATTACTATTTTTGATAAAAATGGTGGCGAATATCATTTTGATACTAAATCAAAAATTGAAATTGCAGCTGATATCGTTGATACAATTTTAAAAATTTCTCATGAATAGAATAATAATATTATTGGCTTTTTTTTTAGTAACAAATAGTACGGAAGCACAAGAACTTAATGCAAGAGTATCTGTTGTTACTGTCCGTGTGGCGAATAATGTAAATAGAAATACATTCAATACCATGCAAACTGCTTTAAATAATTTTTTAAACAATCGCAAATGGACCTCAGAAACTTATTCAACCATTGAAAGGATCGAGTGTAATTTTTTATTAAATCTGGAATCTACATCAGAATTAAATGTGTATAAAGCCTCATTGACAATACAGGCTGCCAGGCCTGTTTTTAATACAACTTATCTTTCACCTATTATCAATTATAAAGATGATGATATTATTGTAAAGTATGTAGAGTTTCAACAGCTGGAGTTTAATGAAAACAGGGTTACAGGCTCAGATGCACTGGTGTCGAACCTTACAGCGGTTTTTGCTTATTATGCTTACATGATCATTGGATTTGATGCAGCTTCATTTTCTCCCCGTGGCGGTGATGCTTATTTTCAAAAAGCTCAGAATGTTGTAAACAATGCACCCGACGGAAGAGGTATTTCAGGTTGGAAGGCATTTGATGGTATTCGCAACCGGTATTGGCTGGTAGAAAACATGACAAATTCCCGTTATGCAATTATTCACGATGTGTATTATAATTATTACAGGCTTGCCGGAGATAAAATGTATGAAGATGAAAATAAAGCAAGAGCTGAAGTACTGAATGTTCTTAACCTCATGGATAATTTTAATAGTGAGAATCAAAATACAATGATCAACCAGTTTTTTTTTCAGGGTAAGTCAAACGATTTAATAAAAATATTTACAAAAGCAAAGCCTCCTGATAAAGCAAGGGCACTCGAACTGCTTCTTAAACTTGATATTTCAAATGCTGGCAGGTATAAAGAAGAGCTAAAATGAAAAATGGATTGCTGATCTTTATTTTGACTGCGTTTTTTTCCTGTGCCGGAAAAAATGATTTGCCTTCAGATATCATAGCACCTAAAAAAATGCAGGAAGTTTTTTGGGATTATATCATGGCGGATGTATATGCAACAGAATTTTTAAAAAAAGACAGTAATATAAATGTTACCATAGAGAATATAAAACTACAGGAGAAGATATTTAAATTGCACAAAACTACCAGAGAAGATTTTTACAGAAGTTATACCTGGTATTCAAATCATAAAGAATTAATGACAATTATGATCGATAGTATGATCAAAGGAAAACAACGGGAAATTAATAAGGTAAAACCTGTGGTATTGAAACCCCTATAAACATTCAGTATGAATAAAGTATTTAAAGATTCCGATCAGGCAGTTTTTGATATCAATAATGGAAGTGTGATCATGCTTGGTGGATTTGGTTTATGCGGAATTCCGGAAAATTGTATTGCTTCTTTAGTAAAAAAGGGGCCAATGAATTTAACATGTATTTCTAATAATGCAGGAGTAGATGATTTTGGAATTGGTTTAATGCTAAAACAAAAGCAAGTAAAAAAAATGATTTCATCTTATGTTGGTGAAAATGCTGAATTTGAAAGGCAATTATTGAGTGGTGAACTGGAAGTAGAATTAATACCACAGGGAACATTAGCAACCCGTTGCATGGCTGCCGGATATGGGATGCCTGCTATTTTTACACCTGCAGGTGTTGGAACAGAAATAGCCATTGGGAAAGAAATTAGAAATTTTAATGGGAAAGAATATCTATTGGAATACGCTTTTGATGCAGATTTTGCCATTGTAAAAGCATGGAAAGGGGATACTTTGGGTAATCTTGTTTTTAAAGATACTGCCAGAAACTTTAATCCTTTAATGGCAATGGCAGGAAAAATAACTATTGCTGAAGTGGAAGAACTGGTTCCTGCAGGCGAACTGGATCCTAATAATATCCACACACCAGGTATTTATGTGCATCGTATTTTTCAGGGTAAAGATTATGAGAAGCGTATTGAGCAAAGAACTGTAAAAACCCCTTCCACACTATAATGAAGTAACTGTGGAAATTTAAACGGATTTTTGAATATATAGATTGAATTTAATTATACACTTTAAAACTAAGTTTCCCATTAAGGGACAGGGTCATGGCACTAGATAAATATCAAATAGCTCAAAGAATTGCAAAGGAATTAAAAGACGGTTATTATGTAAATCTTGGAATTGGCATACCCACATTGGTTGCTAATTACATACCTGATGGCATGAATGTAGTATTACAAAGTGAAAATGGTTTGTTGGGTATGGGCCCCTTTCCTGAAGCAGGAAAAGAAGATGCTGATCTTATTAATGCAGGTAAACAAACTATCACAACTTTACCCGGATCTGCTTTTTTTGATAGTGCTTTAAGTTTTGGAATGATCAGGTCAGGTAAAGTAAACCTGACTGTTTTGGGCGCAATGGAAGTAAGCGATACCGGCGATATTGCCAACTGGAAAATTCCGGGGAAAATGGTAAAGGGGATGGGTGGAGCGATGGACCTGGTGGCAAGTGCAAAGAATATAATCGTTGCCATGATGCATACCAATCCAAAAGGTGAAAGTAAACTGCTGCCTCAATGTTCTCTTCCGCTAACAGGAGTTAAATGCGTAAAAAAAATTGTCAGTGATCTGGCTGTAATTGAGGTTACTGAGGAAGGCTTTAAGTTATTGGAAAGAGCACCTGGTGTAACAGTAGATGAAATTAAAGCTAAAACAGCAGGTAAGCTCATAGTGGATGGTGAAATACCGGAAATGGTATTTTAGTTTACTGGTTTATTGGTTTAATTGTATCTGTTGTAATGTTCGAACCAATAAACTAATAAACTGATAAACAAGTAAACCAATAAACAAAGAAAGCCCCGGAAAAAAAATTCCAGGGCTTTTTTATTCGTAGATAGTATTGGTATTAAACTTTTGGAGCTGCTGCAAGAATCTCATCATCAACTCCGGAAGCATATTTTTCAAAATTCTTTATGAACTCTTTTGCAAGTTGTATCGCTTTTTTATCATATTCAGTTTTATCCTTCCAGGTATTTCTTGGATTTAAAATTTCTGAAGGAACTCCGGGGCACTCAACCGGCATTAACATACCAAATACGGGATGTGCTTCAAAGGACACGTTATCTAATTTGCCTTCTAAAGCTGCTGTTATCATGGCCCTTGTATATGGTAATTTCATACGTTGCCCGATACCGTAAGGTCCTCCGCTCCAACCGGTATTGATCATCCAAACTGTTACATTATTTTCTTTAATTTTTTTACCAAGCATGGCGGCATATTGTCCGGGATGTAAGGGTAAGAAAGGTGCGCCAAAGCATGCGCTAAAAGTGCTTTGAGGTTCTTTAACACCAGCTTCTGTTCCTGCAACTTTTGCCGTATAGCCGCTGATGAACTGATACATGGCCTGACCAGTTGTAAGTTTACTTACCGGAGGTAAAATTCCATATGCATCGGCAGTAAGGAAGAATATATTCTTCGGGTGTTTACCAATGGATGGTTCTAATGCATTACTTATAAACGATAGTGGATAACTAACCCTGGTATTTTCAGTAATTGATTTGCTGCTGAAATCAATTTTATTGCTGTCAGGAAAGAATGTTACATTTTCAACCAATGCACCGGGCCTTATGGCATTATATATTTCGGGCTCTTTTTCTTCACTCAGGTCAATTGTTTTTGCATAACAACCTCCTTCAAAATTGAACACACTGTCCTTGGTCCAGCCATGTTCATCATCTCCAATAAGTAACCTGTTTGGATCTGCACTTAATGTTGTTTTACCTGTTCCACTTAAACCAAAAAAGATTGCAGTATCTCCTTCTTTACCCATATTTGCACTACAATGCATACTTAATACATCAGCCCGTTCAGGAAGAACAAAATTCAACATTGTGAAAATACCTTTTTTCATTTCACCGGTATAACCTGTTCCCCCAATAAGAATTGTTTTGTGTTTAAAACTTAGTACTGCAAAATTTTCAGAAGTGGTTCCATCTTCTGCAGGGATCGCTTTGAATCCGGGTGCCTGGATAATATGCCAGTGTGGATCAAAATTTTCCAATTCTTTTTCTGTCGGGCGTATGAACATATTATAACAAAAAAGATTGCTCCATGGATTTTCATTGATAACCCTTAATCTTAATCGATAATTTTCTTCAGCACAAGCATAACAATCCCTAACCCATATTTCTTTATCTGAAAGATATTTGATCATCTTATCTTTTAACTGAAAAAAATATTTTTCATCCATTGGTATATTAAAATTATTCCAATGAACACTGTCTGCTGTTAATTCATCTTTAACAGTAAATTTATCTTTTGGGCTTCTGCCGGTAAATTTCCCGGTTTTTATTATAAGTGCACCGGTGTCATTTAAAACACCTTCTTTACGATTTAAGGTCTGATCTGTTAATTCTGAAGGATTCAATTGGTAATGAACAGCCTGAGTAGTTCGCAGGCCCAATTCTGCTATAGCACCAATTGGTGCTTCAAGCATAAGATTTTCTGACATAGCAAGCATTTTAGTTAGTACGCGAAGTTAGCATATCATTAAAATAAAAAAAATAACAAAATGAGGTTTTAATATACAAAATTGTTGCTTTTATCTCGTTTTGTTTGTAAATATTTAAAAGGAATTGGTTTTATTAAAGGATGTCTTGCTAAAGTGTATGAATGTTGAATGAAGATTATTTTTACACCCATTTTTTTATAAACTGTATCATATGAAATATTATTAAAACGTATATTGCGCACTAAACCTTCAGATCCATTTAATAACAGTTTTAATTTTATGTAATGAAATATCTTCCACTCAACCAAGAAATATTTATTCAGAACCGAAAAAGATTTGTTGCCAAAATGGGAAAAAATTCAATTGCTGTTTTTAACAGCAACGATGAATTGCCAACCAACGGCGACCAGTTATTTAAATTTAAACAGAATGCTGATTTGTATTGGCTAACCGGCATCGAGCAGGAAGATACTATGCTGGTATTGTTTCCGGATAATCCTGATCCCAAATACAGGGAAGTTCTTGTAGTTGTAAGGCCGAATGAACTAAAAGAAAAGTGGGATGGACATCGATTACGTATACATGAAGCTCAGTTCATCTCAGGAATACAGACCATCGTTTGGCTTGACTCACTGGATGCAATGCTTCAGCCTTGGATACATATTGCTTCTTCAATTTATCTGAATAGTAATGAGAATGACAGGAAGTCCAATCAAATTGCGGTAAGAGATTACAGGTATGCAGAAATGATGAAAAATAGATATCCTTTACATAACTACAAACGCAGTGCTGCGTTATTAAAAGAACTAAGAGCAGTGAAATCGGCATTGGAAGTTGATGTGATACAAAAGGCAATTGATATTACCGACAATACTTTCAGAAGACTGCTGCGTTTTATTAAGCCGGGTGTAATGGAATACGAGATCGAAGCAGAAATATATCATTCTTTTTTATCTCAGCGTTCTTCAGGCCCCGGTTATGGATCAATCATTGCCAGTGGAGACAGGGCCAGAACATTGCATTATGTTGAAAATAACCAGGAATGTAAGGAAGGAGAATTGCTGTTGATGGACTTTGGCGCAGAATATGGAAATTATACAGCTGATCTTACCCGTACCGTTCCCGTAAGTGGTAAATTCGGCCGCCGGCAAAAAACAGTTTACAATGCATGTCTTCATTTGCATCATTATGCTGCCAGTATTTTAAAACCGGGTATCAGTATTGTGGATTATACAGAAAAGGTAGGAGATGAGGCTACGGTTGTTTTCCAAAAGATCGGGCTACTTCGTAAATCAGATATTAAAAATGAGGATCCGGAAAACAGGGCTTATAGGAAATATTTATATCATGGCATTTCACATCACCTTGGTATAGATGTACATGACCTTGGAACCAGAGTAGAACCAATAAAAGCAGGTATGGTATTTACTATCGAGCCAGGGATCTATATCGAAGAAGAAAAAATGGGTATCAGGATAGAAAATAATTTCTGGATCACAAAAAATGGTAATAAAGACCTGATGAAGAATATCCCGATAACAGTGGAAGAAATTGAAGCATTGATGAAAAGGTAATTTGAAAATGATTGAATTTGAAGATTTGAAAATGAAAATTTCTTTTGTAATCAGCTATTTTCAAATCTTCAAATCCTCAAATCTTCTGATCAATTGAATTCCTAATTTCCAATTTCTACTTTGACATGAAACAAATCCCAAACCTCTTTACCTTACTCAATCTGTTCTTCGGTTGCATAGCAATTGTGTTTACTTTGCAAACACAAACTGTTTTAATCAACGTAAATGAAGATTTCAGCAGTAGCTTTAATTTGCCCGAACAACTGACCTATGCTTCGGTTTTTATTTTAGTGGCAGCTATTGTTGATTTTCTTGATGGATTTGTAGCCAGACTGTTTAACGCTTCATCAGAAATGGGCAAGCAACTTGATTCACTTGCCGACGTGGTAAGTTTTGGTGTAGCTCCTTCTATGATCATATACCAATTGTTACGATTTAGTTATATAAAGGAAGAAAACGGATTAGAGACTTCAGTACTTTTTTTGTTTCCGGCTTTTCTGATTGCATGCTCAGGTGCTTACCGTTTGGCCAGGTTTAATTTAGATAATACCCAGTCATATGGATTTAAAGGAGTTCCCATTCCTGCAGTGGGTATATTGATAGCTTCATTTCCGTTAGCATTACATTTTGGCAGTGCTCTGGTTAATGTATATGATCTACTTATTAATAAATGGGTTTTATATGGAGTTATTATTGGTGTCAGCCTGCTGATGATCAGCAATTTACCCATGATGGCAATGAAATTTAAGAACCTATCTATTAAGAATAACTTATCCAAATTCATTTTGATCATTTTTTCTATTATTGCCGTGTTGTTTTTACATTGGATATCAGTACCGGTTATTTTTATCGGTTACATTATTTTATCTTTAGCTTTCAAAAATAAATGAACATGATATTTACAGTTCAGGTAAAAGTGATGCCACTTAAAGATTTATTAGATCCTCAGGGAAAAGCAGTTTTAGGGGGGCTTCAGAATTTAGGACTGCAAGCCATTGGAGATGTACGCATTGGTAAACATATCGATCTTGAAATTGAAGCAGCAGATGAAGATACCGCTATACAACTGGCATCTGATGCAGCAAAAAAATTACTGGCAAACCCGGTAATGGAAGTGTTTGAAATATCTATTAATTAATAAAGCTATTAGTTATTAGCTTTAAGCCATTAGTATTGCATTGGTTTTTTAGCTGGCAGCTAATAGTTAATAACTAACAGCTGTTATGCTTTACTTAGTCCCTTCTCCCATAGGTAACCTTGCCGATATTACATACCGGGCAATAGAAATTTTAAAGTCTGTCGACCTCATCCTTGCAGAAGATACCCGTACATCTTCCATTTTATTAAATCATTATGGGATCAATAAACCACTTTCACCATATCACCAGCACAATGAACATAAAATTGTTGCACACCTTACTGATCAGCTGGCTGCAGGTAAAACGATCGCATTGATCACAGATGCAGGTACACCGGGAATTAGCGATCCCGCTTTTTTATTGGTCAGAGAATGTGTTAAAAATGATATTGAAGTTCAATGTCTCCCTGGTGCTACAGCCTTTGTACCTGCATTGGTAAACAGTGGTCTTCCGATAAATAGTTTTTGCTTTGAAGGATTTTTACCTTTAAAGAAGGGCCGGATGACCATGTTAAAAAAACTGGCAACTGAAGAACGTACCATGGTTTTTTATGAGAACCCTATGCGCCTTTTAAAAACACTTTCAAATTTTATAGAGTATTTTGGAGCAGATCGGCAAAGTTGTGTAAGTCGTGAACTGACAAAAAAATTTGAGGAAAACAAAAGAGGGACATTGCAGGAAGTGCATGACCATTTTAATGCAAAGCCTGTTAAAGGAGAAATTGTAATTGTTGTTTCAGGGAAAGATTAAGTTATCGGAAATGTTAAAAACTAATAAATCACATAAATATTGATTTAAGCAAGAAAAAAATAAATTCCAAAACATGAAAGACAGCAAGATAAAATGCACTACTATTGATGAGTATCATAGCTTGTTTCATGCGGATGTTCAAAGAATTCTCATACAGTTACGTCATACAATAAAACAAGCAGCACCAAATACGACTGAAACCATCAGTTATGGTATGCCTTCTTTCAAACAAAATAAAATGTTGGTATATTATGCTGTTTACAAAAAGCATATCGGGTTTTACCCAACACCAAATCCAATTCAAAAATTCAAAAAGGAACTTGCCAAGTACAAAACTTCAAAGGGTGCTATTCAGTTTCCCATTGACAAACCATTGCCGTTTTCATTGATAACAATGATTGTGAAGTTTCGGGCTAAAGAAGATTTGGAAATTGTAAAACCAAAATCCAATAAAAATATAAATACAAAAACACAAAATATAGGCAATGAAATATTGGCATACAACCGCAAACAGATTACAGGCGATAAAGATATCTGTGATGCCCTTCTAAACGAGATTTGCAGAGGATTACCAAAAGCAGATAGTAAAATATGGCACGGACACCCTGTTTGGTTTCTGGACGGAAATCCTATAGCGGGTTACAGTAAAGAAAAACGTGGCATTCGCCTGATGTTCTGGAGCGGAGCAAGTTTTGATGAAGAGGGGCTTGAAGTTAGAGGAGGCAAATTCAAAGATGCATCCATATTTTATATTTCGTTGGATGAGATAAAAACTAAAGACCTTAAACACTGGCTGAAAAAATCCAAAGACATTCAGTGGGACTACAAAAACATCGTAAAGCGAAAAGGAGTATTGGAAAGGTTGAAATAATATGATGAACTAACAAAGTTAAAAATGACTAAAAAAGCAATTGCTGAAGGTTTGGTACATAGCGTGCCTGATGATTTAAAGAAAGCTTTGGTTTCCAATCCGGATGTACTTGAAAAATGGAACAATCTTACTTCAATTGCACGAAATGAATGGATATGTTGGACTACAATAGTTAAGAAACCGGAAACAAGAAAGGATCATATTGTGCAACTTTGTGCACAACTCCTCGATGGAAATCGCAGGCCATGTTGCTGGCCAGGCTGCCCACATTGGAATCCAAATACAAAAAAATGGTTTAAGTAATCCATTTATGAAAAGTTGAAATATTGTGTACGATTTTTGATAAAATACAAGCATGAAAAATTCAAACACTCATGATGAACGAATTGCAAAAATGATATTTGCTTTCATCTATCCGTTCTATTTGGCGAAAGTGGAGAAAAAAGGTAGGACGAAACTAGAATTACATCAGGTAATAGAGTGGCTTACCGGTTTTGATGAAAAGAAACTTAAAAAAATGTTTCATGAAAAGGTAACTTTTGAAACATTTTTTCAGAAAGCAACATTAAATTCCAATGCTCATTTAATTACCGGATTAATCTGCGGGTATCGAATAGAAGAGATTGAAAATTCTTTAACGAAACAAGTAAGGTATTTAGATAAGTTGGTAGACGAGTTGGCGAAGGGCAGGAAAATTGAGAAAATTTTACGAAAGTAAAAATGTGAAAATAGAACCAGCAAAATGACAAAACAGACATAAACATAAATTATTTTCAGAAAAAAACTGCGACATCATTTAATCCTCTTCTTTGCAAAACCGGTACCCAGCATTCGTTGGCAGGATATCCTACCGGAATTAACAGAAAGGGTTTTTCATTCGCCGGCCTGTTTAACACTTTGCTTAAAAAATTCATGGGAGAAGGAGTATGGGTTAGTGCAACTAATCCTGCATGATGGATAGCCGCTAATAGAAATCCACAGGCTAGTCCGCAACTTTCCGAAGCATAATAGGTATTTGTTTTATTGCCTTCTGCATCAAAATCATAACTTTTTTTAAAAACTATGATCAGGTAAGGAGCAATTTCTAAAAATTCTTTTTTCCAATCGGTTTGAAGGGGTAGCAGATCTTTTTTCCATTCTTCCGGCATTCTAGTGTTATAGCTTTCAAATTCTTCTTTTTCTGCTTCGATCCTTATTTGTTTTTTTATTTCCGGGTTACTTACCACGCAGAAAGTCCAGGGTTGCTTATGTGCTCCGCTTGGTGCTGAAGATGCTGTAAGTATAATATTTTCAATTACAGATAATGGAACTGGTTTGTTACTGAAATCGCGGCATGATCTTCTTTCATTCATCCAGTCATAAAATGCTTTATTTTTTGATATTGTTTCAGCTTCATTGAAACTTTCTTTTTGATATAACTCAAATGAATATCCGTTGATGAGTTTTGTTTTTTTCATAACTTGAGTATAATAAATGGTTGATTCAAATTTACAACATTAGATAATTTGTATGAAAAAGTCTACGTTTACACTGGTTCTTTCATTATCATGTTACTTTTCAGATGCACAGAATTTTTCTTTTGCAAGAAAAATGGTTGACACACTTGCGTCTCCTTATTTCTGGGGAAGAGGTTATACGAATGATGGTATGAGTAAAACAGCAGATTTCCTTGTTTCTCAATTTAAATCATATGGCCTTGAGCCGATGGGCGGAAGTTCTTTTTTGCAGCATTTTTCATATCCCATAAATACTTTCCCGGGCAAAATGGAAGTGAGTATCAATGGAAAAAAATTAAAGCCCGGGAAAGATTTTATTGTTGCATCCGAATCTGTTAGTATTAAAGCGGAAGGAGATATCATGCAAAAAGATAGTGTCACATTTATTAACAGTGAAGAAAAATTTATTATTAAATTGTTGGATAAATTGACAATGGATCTGGCCGGCGAAGTTGCTGAATATAGTATGATAAACATTGACAAAAAATCAATACCAGGTGTGCCGGTAAATTTTAATGTAAATATCGAGAATAAATTTATAAAGAATTTTAACACAGAGAATGTGTGCAGTATTGTAAAGGGAACACTTAAACCGGATTCGTTCATTTTTATTACGGCACATTACGATCACCTGGGTGGAATGGGAGCAGAAACCTTTTTCCCGGGAGCCAATGATAATGCCAGTGGTATCTCTTTGTTACTGAACCTCGCACAGTATTATGCCAAACACCCTCAACCTTATTCAATTGGGTTTATTTGTTTTGCTGGTGAAGAGGCAGGTTTAAAAGGGTCACAATATTTTACAGAACATCCACTTGTGCACTTAAAGCAGATACGTTTTCTGATCAACACTGATCTTGCAGGAACGGGTGAAGAAGGGATCACGGTTGTAAATGCAACTGAATTTCCTACAGAATTTACTATGATGAATACTGTGAATGATGAAAATAAATTACTGGTAAAGATCAATTCACGAGGCAAAGCTGCAAACAGTGATCATTATTTTTTTACAGAGAAAGGGGTTCCTGCCTTCTTTTTTTATACGCTGGGCGGTATAAAAGCATACCATGATGTATTTGATAAAGCTGAAACGCTTCCAATGACCGAACATGAAGATTTGTTTACATTAATCGTAAAGTTCAATCAAAAATTAATGGGGAAATAGCTTAGCACGGTTTTTGTAAGTCGTCTGGCCATTTAAATCGCCTGACCACTGAATATCGTTTATCTGTAATACTGTTTTTATTATTTCATTTTTACCGATTTTTGCCAACTAAATATTTAGCATGAGCCACAAACCAACTTTCTTATTTCTTATTTCAACTTTTTTATTTCTTATTTCCATTGCTCAGCCGGACCGCTGGCAGCAAAAAGTAAAATATATTATGGATATTGATGTAGATGTTGTAACCAATAAGTTTTCGGGTAAACAAAAGTTAGAATACAGTAATAACTCTTCTGATAAACTGGACAAAGTGTTTTATCATTTATACTGGAATGCATTTCAGCCAAATAGCAGCATGGATATACGTAGCCGTGAACTGGGTAAGGCGCTTATCAATAATCGTCCAGATTGGGATTCCAGAGTAAAAGACAGGATTTTCAATCTGAAAGATGATGAGATAGGTTATCAGAAGATCATATCTCTAAAAATGAATGGGGTTGCACAGCCTTTTAAATATCATGAAACAATTTTAGAAGTAAACCTGCTAAAGCCTATTCTGCCTAAGTCGAAAGTTATTTTTGAAATGGAATTTGAAGCACAGGTTCCTTTGCAGGTACGTCGAAGTGGAAGGGATAATCCAAATACCGGTGTTCGCTATAGTATGAGCCAATGGTATCCCAAGATATGTGAATATGATTTTGAAGGCTGGCATCCAACACCTTATATTGCCCGTGAATTTTATGGTGTTTGGGGAGATTTTGATATAACCATCAGAATTGATAGAACCTATAAAATCGGTGCAACCGGGATATTGGTAAATGCAGGTGAAATCGGATGGGGATATGATAAACCGGGTACAGAGTTAAAATCAATTATTTCAAATAAACGAACCTGGCATTTTATAGGTAATAATGTACATGATTTTGTTTGGGCTGCCGATCCGGATTATAAGCACCTGGTTAAAAAGATCAATAATGGCCCCGTCATTCATGTTATGTATAATTTTATACCCAATAATAGTGCTAACGATACAGCATGGGCGAAAGTTGCTGCAGCAGCGGAAACGGTACTTCCTTTTATTGAAAAAAAATTCGGTAAATATCCATACCCTCAATATTCATTCATACAAGGGGGAGATGGCGGTATGGAGTACCCGATGGCCACATTGATACATACCCCCTCTCTTGGAACGGTTTTTCACGAATGGATGCATAGTTGGTACCAGATGATCCTTGGTACCAATGAAAGCCTATATCCATGGATGGACGAAGGATTTGCAAGTTATGCAGATGACCTGGTTTCAAAATTTTATAATAAAAAATCGTCTTTGCAGGATTACAGGGATACTTTAACAGCCCATCCTGAAAGTAAGAACCTAAGAGAACTGGTTGAAAATATTTTACCCGAAGATCATTCTGGCGCTTATAACGGTTATTTCCGGTTAGTAAAAAGTGATATGCAAGAACCAATTACAACTCACAGTGATCATTATAATACAAATTTTACCTACAGTGTTTCTTCATATAGTAAGGGAGAAATTTTTCTGGAGCAACTCGGTTATATTGTGGGTGCTGCTGTAAGGGATAAGATCTTACTGGAATATTATAACAAATGGAAATTTAAACATCCCAATGATAATGATTTTTTTAAATTGGCACAGGATGTAAGTGGTCTGCAGTTAGATTGGTATAAAGAATATTGGATCAATACAACGAAAACTATTAATTATAGTATTGATAGTTTATGGGAGGAAAATGCTGTTTCAAAGATCCGGTTGAAACGCATCGGACAAATGCCTATGCCAATTGACCTTCAGTTAAGTTTTAAAGATGGCAAAACTGAAATGCATCATATACCATTGAATGTATCATTTGGAAGTAAGAAAAATGAAAATGAAAATCAATTATATATTGTTCATGACGAATGGAAATGGGTACAGCCAACATATATTGTTGAGTTTAAACATAAGCTAACCGATCTTATTAAAGCTGAAATTGATCCTTCTAAAAGAATGGCAGATATTGAACGAAAAAATAATTTATTGGAATTGAACTGGTAGGTAAAATGGGAGCTTTTTATTTCTTTACAGGTTGATACAGGATATACTTTTCATTAAAATAAGATTCTGTAAAAATCTTATCTATCTCCCAAATGAATGGTTTGCAACCGCTTTCAAAGATCTCTTTGGTAAGGTCACCCCCTTTCAGACATATCAGCCCGTTCACTATTTCAGGGTCTTTATTTTTTTTTATAAGTGGCTTACTCCAGTGCCAAAGATCTTTTAATGGGGCCACTGCCCTGGAAACGATTACATCAAATTGACGGTTCTTAATATCCTCTGCACGTGAATGTTGTGTAGTAAGGTTTTTAAGACCAACAGATTTGGCGATCTCATCAACAACTTTTAATTTTTTATTAATACTATCCACGAGGTGAAAGCTAACTTCAGGAAAAAAGATCGCCAATGGAATACCGGGAAATCCTCCGCCGGCTCCCAGGTCCATCACCGTTGTATTATTTTCAAAATTAAATTTTGCTGCAATGGTCAATGAATGCAGTACATGGTGCAGGTAAAAATTATCCATGTCTTTCCTGCTGATCACATTTATCTTTTCATTCCATTCAACATACAGGTCTTTTAATGAAGAAAATTGCTCCTCCTGTTCGGGTGTAAATTCAGAAAAATATTTTTGTAAAATCTCCATTGTTTATTACACTAATTATAAAACACTCATTAAGAAACACGAATTAAGTTATTGATTTGCCTTTATCATTTTAATAAACTGATCCACAAGTGGATCTGGATTCTCCTCCCTCTACTTTGGAGAGGGATGGAGTGAGGTGTTTATTTAATTCGTGTAATTATAATTTACTTCCAGGTTGGTTTTGGTTTTTTTAACAATGCCGGTGCATAAATGATATAATAAAAGAACATCCAGATATCAAAGAAAAGGAATAAAGGGAACAGGTCTTTTTCTCCTAACTTAACTGTTGTTTTGTAATATACCACGGCCTGTATGATGAATCTGGCACCAAATACCATCAATGCATATTGCCAGTTGAAAAAGATACAACTCAATATTAAAAAAGGGTAAAATAAAAAATGAGAAACGGCATATAAGCTCAACAGAAACTTATGAACAGGTTTGTAATATTTGCTGGTTGTGTAATGACGTTTTTTTTGTGCCAGCCATTGGGGCCAGCTTAATGGCGGATTACTTAATGTAAAACTATCTTTATCGATATTGATCCTGGTATTATGTTTGGTAGCTGCAGCACTGATGAAGAGGTCATCATCACCTCCGGGAATATTATTATGTGCTGAAAAACCCTTGTGCCTGAAGAAGATCGCTTTTTTATAACTGAGATTTCTTCCGACTCCCATATATGGCGTACCGGCCAATGCATAACTTAAATATTGTATGGCAGCATGAAATGTTTCCCAACGAATTAATTTATTAAGGAAACCTTGTTTTTTATTATAAGCACCATAACCCAGAACAATTTCTGTTTCATCATCATAAATGCTCTGCATGCTTTCTATCCAGTTTTCACTGGCAGGTACACAATCTGCATCTGTTAATAGAAGAATTTCGTATTTGGATGATTTTATTCCGATACTTAAAGGGAACTTTTTACCGGGTATCATTTTAGCTTCCTGGGTAAGTTCTACAACCTGGAGTTGTTTATACGTTTTTTTATATTCTTCCAATATATATTTACTTTCATCGAAAGAATTATCATTTACTACAATTACTTCGTGTGTGGTTTTATATTCCTGTACCAGTGCACCAGGAAGGTTCTTTACAAGATTGTCTGCTTCGTCCCTGGCACAAATAATTACACTTACCGCATTGGTTCGTGAATTTGTTTTTATTT
>JANOPU010000320.1:0-2979 GCA_031422055.1 Ferruginibacter sp. | reverse complement strand
CATTGATTATATCCTGCTCACCAACTTTATGATAAGGTATTTTGCTATATGGATTATCCTGAGCAGGAGCCGTTGCTACTGCAGTACCTGCATTGACACGTGACTCTGTAATAGTACCAACAGGAACATTACTTTTGAAACCTGGAATTAACTTTGCCAGTTGTTGGTTAGTTGCTGCATACTCATTTTTCAATTCATTTAATTCAGTTTTTAACTCATCAACCAGTTTCTGATTGTCATTTACATTCAGACCTACAGCTACATTAACCATACTAATTTGTAAGGGATCCTTTGCTTCAGACCATGCAATACCTATAATGCTTTTAATTTGGCTGGATGTTATTTTATCAGGTGATACTGCTTTACCCACGCCATTGTTTACACCATTAGGAATAATATAATCTCCCAATTTAACTGTTCCAAAAACTTTTACAGGCACCTGTCCCATGAAAGCAATTTTTTCATAATTAACTTCATTTTCTGCAGATGGTGCATTACCCAAAACGATTGGCTTATGGGAAACAACCATCATTTTTTCTGCACCAGTTGTGTTTTTACTTACTCTTCCTCCTTTTAAACCTACAACATCCCCGGGTCCGATCTTTTCGTTAATATCTTCACGCATCAGGTACTCAGCATAATCTCCTGCACTTGATGCATATGATACGCCTACCTGGTCTGCTTGATTATCCACAAACTTTGCAAGATTAACTGATGCAAAAACAACATCTGCAATTACTACAATTTCCTGCGCTATGGCAAGTCCAAGGTTTACCAGATTCGAAGCAATCAATGAAATGATAGGAGGACATGCCACAACCCCAAGACCTGCACATACATTTACAGATGCAGCGGCACCAATCTGGTGACTGATAGCCTGGCCAAGGTCTACCGTTGCAAATAAAAGGTCTATAATACCTGATGTAACATCATATGCCCTTGATTTCAATTCATCTTGATAATCATCGCTATCACGCAGTTCGGTTAATGTCTGGCCTTCGATACGCCCAACAACATCTCCTGCACTGTTTTTAAAAGTGATAAAATCATTAATACTGGAAGGAGTCGTGGCTGCAATCTGAATGCTTAATCCATTGGCAGCTGTGCTGTTTACAAAAATGGCAATATAACTGCTGCCAGCCGTAACATTTAATGTATTATTCAGATTTGTAATACCTGTTGTTGTCAGGTTGCCTCCGATATTTACATTCATGCCAATACCTGCACCACCGGTAACAATTAAAGCACCGTTGTTGGTTGCAGTAGATTGTGTATTATTCGTTACAGAAGTTATTCCGGCTACACCTAAAGTACTTTCAAACAAACCTCCACCACCAACATTTAACCGCTTTCCTATACCTACCCCACCATAAGGGATCATCAACGCACCTGTTGAAGTACTTACTGACTCTGATGGATCAGTAATAGTAACCGCACCGCCAAAAGCTGCCGGGCCGCCAAATTTAGCAATACCACCTACATAAAAATTCTTTCCAACATATGCTCCGCCGCCTACTTGTAATGAACCTGAAGGTGAAGCACCTGAAGTATCTGTTTGATGGGTGGATAATATTTTAACCTTCTCATTAAAACTGGCGTCCCTATCAACCCGTAAAGTTCCGGTAAGTAATGTTGGACTGACATTATTTACATTCAAGGCACTGTTTAAATCTGTTATGCCATCTACCCTTACTGTACCGGTTAGTACAGTCGGACTGGCATTATTTACATTTAGTTTACTATTAAGATCTGTGATGCCATCAACATTTAATGAACTATTCAGATCTGTTGCCTTATCAACCGTTAGTATTCCCGACAATAAAGTGGGGCTTTGCCTTTCAACTGTAAAAGGTCCGTAATTGATCGTTGAGCCTTTCACTTTGTTCAGGTACACACTGGAATCAACAGACAGATCAGCTCCTATACCAAGACTTCTTTTTATAAAAATATTCCCATTAGCAAAAATGCGTAGTCGTTCTTTATTATTTGTAACCATTACCAGGTCTACTGAGTCAGTAACGCCCAGCTTGTCAACATTTGGATTGCTGTTACTGTTCCCAAATAAAAGCCATGATTGTGCTGGTGTACCCGGACCATTTACTGATGAACTCTTTTCAGAAAGCCTTCCTGCAGTGAGTGCATGATAGGCATATGGCACCGCAAGTAATTTGCTGTTGCTAATTGTTGCAAAGTCGGCCTGCCCTTTACTCTTTATGGCAATTTCCATCCAGATATCTTCTATATCCCATGGTATGTCATTAAATATTCCTTTTCCAGTTATTCCCAATCCAACAACCAGGCTGAATACACCGGAAACGCTGGTGACCACTTCATGTTCCTCACTATAGTATTCTGTTTTGCCGGTGTTTTTTACACTAAACAATATTACTTTTAGTGCAATGGGCTGATTTGCCAGTATTTCACCTTTCAGGTTTCTTGCTACTGCCTGATAATTGATTCCCTCAGGTGTACTTTGGGCAAACAGTACATTACTGATCATAGTAATAAAAGCCAGGAAAAGAATTACTTTTTTCATGTTGATGGTTTTTTAATTAAAGAAAAATAATCGGGTATTATTATAGAACAGCCATTTACACTTCATTAAACTTTTAAAAAAGTGTATTAATAAGTATGATAGGGACAAATGTGCACACTGATAATTTCTTATAAGTATGGCATTAAAAAAGATGATTTGGGGATAAGCTGCTTTACAGAAGAATATGGATAAATTCCTAACCGGTCACAACATACAACAAATTATTTAATAAATGAATTTTAAAAAAATAAATAAGAAATAATAATAATTACACCTAACAATACAGCATAGAAGAATAAATTTATTTTAGAAGTTATACCGAATATAAACAGTATTTAGTCCAAAGCAACTTTAGGTCGGTATAATACCATCTAAGATTTTCACATAGTCCTTTGGACTACTTAGTAAATCAAGATGGTATTAAAATCCATATTCGCATTTTT
>JANOPU010000319.1:0-3210 GCA_031422055.1 Ferruginibacter sp. | reverse complement strand
AGGGTAGAACCGGATATGTATGTACCAACTGCTTTTACACCAAATGGCGATGGAAATAACGATGTGATCAGGCCCATTTTATTAGGTATGAGATCATTGAATTATTTTAAAGTATTTAATCGTTTCGGCGAGCTAATGTTTTATACAACAGAAAAAGAAAAAGGCTGGAACGGAACCTATAAAGGCAAGCCACAGGATTCAGCCACTTTTGTCTGGATGGCACAAGGAGTTACTTATAAAGGTAAACTGAAAACTAAAAAAGGTTATGTTGTTTTGATCAGATAGCATTTAATTTGAAGATTTGAAGCAGTTCAATTATTGCAAATGACCTAAGCCAAAAAAATAATATTTTCAAAGCATTTTACAGGTTCCGAATTATTAGATTGCATTTCTTTTCCTAATTCTCAAATTTTCAAATCCTCAAATTGCTATAAATGAATAAAATAGTATTTATAACCGGAGCTACGGCAGGCATTGGCAAAGCGTGTGCTGAAATATTTGCTGCTGCAAATTTTAACCTGATCATAACCGGAAGACGAAAAGACAGGCTGGATGCATTAAAAAAAGATCTTGAAAAAAAATATCAGATTGAAGTCATCGCTTGTTGTTTTGATGTTCAGGAAAGAGAAGAAGTATTTAATGCAGTAAATGCACTACCTAATGCCTGGAAAAATATAAACATCCTTATTAATAATGCAGGCCTTGCTTTGGGCAGGGATCCTTTTGAATCGGCAGATATAGATGATTGGGATACCATGATGCATACAAATGTTGATGGCCTTTTATACGTTAGCAGGGCTGTTTTGCCATGTATGATCCCTAATAAAAAGGGTCATATTGTAAATCTTGGTTCCATTGCCGGAAAAGAAGTGTATGAAAATGGCAATGTGTATTGTGCAAGTAAATTTGCCGTTGATGCCATCAGCAGGTCTATGAGAGTGGATTTGCTCAAATATGGAATAAAAGTTACTTCTATAAATCCGGGAGCTGTTGAAACAGAGTTCTCAATTGTAAGATATAAAGGAAATGAGACCAAAGCTGCCGCCGCATATGACGGATTTGAGCCTCTTACCGCAAAAGATATTGCTGAAACGATCTTCTATTGTACGAACCTGCCCCCACATGTTTGCATTAATGACCTCTCAATCACTTGTTTACAACAAGCGGGGGTTTATTATTTTAATAAAAAATAAAACAGCAAATTAGTCGTTATAGTATAAGTAAAAAGTAAGTTTTTTACATAATTTTCTAACTATTTTGACAAAAAGCTATGAAAAGCGAATTATAAGTATTAAAATTACATATCCATTTACCTAACGTAAACAAAATGAAAAGCCAAATTCTACTTACTGTAATACTTGCCACCCTTTTGGGATTTAGCAGCCAGTCACAGGATATTATACGTCAAAGGCCTTGTACGCTCGAATCAATACTTCATCAGGCAGACAGCATTAAATCATTTCTTGCAACGCAGGGTTTTATAGTTGAAAAAGAAGCTTCCGTAACAATGGAAAGTGAATATGAAATGCCTGTAATTGTTCCTTTAACAGAAGGTAGCTGGTACCAGTTTGTATTTATTGGTGATATGAGTTCAAAAATAAGTGAAGTAAGGATGTTTGACTGGAATGAAAAACAAGTGGTTTATCAAAAGAAAATGCTGGGTGATGTTGATGGAAATGTTATCAGTTATTCATATATACCAAGATTTACTGAATACCATATGATGAAAACGGTTCAGGTAAACAAAAAGAAGAAGCAATTATGCGGTTATGTCATGTTGCTGAAAAAAATCAAAAACTAAATAAGTCACAAACTCAAATTTTAATAAACAGGCTGTTCGAAGGGACAGCTTTTTTTATAAAGACATTCTGTAATACCAATGTGATTTTTAAAATATGCCAATATTTAAAAATCTTACAGTGGTTTATGCCGACCTGTGCCGGTACTACGGTATGGTATCAAACAAATGGTACAATGAGGCGAAGCCGATATTGGACTATATTGTTTGTCCAATCGGTATAAATAGCTATTCTACATGCTTAGAAGACTATGTGGAATTATTTATTGCAAAACCCTCTCAATTACAGGAATAACATAAGCAAATTACTACGATGATATTGCCAGAAGGAATCAGAAGGTAACACCGATAAATAACTGTATAGCCTGGCTTTTCCAGGTTTGTTTATCATTGATCGCATTTATATCAGTTAATCCAAGTTTATACCTTGCTCCGATATTAACCAATGGAAGTTGAATCCATATTCCTCCCATCACACTCCAATCTGTATTTTTATATATATTGATATTAGCTATCAAACTATCCACTTTTTGCTTCAATAAACTGCCATATGATGGACCTACTTGCAACTTAACTCTTTTACTTGGCCCAATATTTACATTTATCAAAACCGGTATTTCCAGGTAATTCAACGTTGCTTTTTTCTGGCTCCCGTTCAGGAAAATATCATCATAAATATCAGTACCATCAGTAGTGAATTCTGATTTAGATTGTACAAAATTTATTTCCGGTTGAATGCCAAAACGGTTACTAAAGTTGATCTGCACAAAAGCCCCGCCCTGGAAATTATAATTGAAACCATTCTTATAAGATTCTCCTGATATCTTATTCATATTTACACCAATCTTTGCTCCAAACCTGAAAAATTTTTCATGATCCTTATCCAATTTATTTCTTTGTGCAAAGCAGGCAGTAGTTAAAAGAAAAAATATTACAAGTAGATATTTTTGCATGAGCATAGATTTATTTAAAAATAGTTAAATAAGCTAAGATTGTTCCATAAGTCTTTTGTATACAAATACAACATTACTTCTAAAAAAAAGTCTGCTAACAAAAAATGTTGCAGACTTTCTCATTTATGAACATCTATTAAACTTATACCGATTATACTAATATTTAGTCCAATGTTTTTTCCTATCGGCATAATACCATCTAAGATTTAAACGTAGTCCTTTGGACTACATATTAAATCAAGATGGTATTATTTCCAATGTCCCGGTATCCACACCCAACCACCTCTTCTGTGTTTCCATTTTCCTTCTACCCAATGTGTGCGTCGTGATGGAGGTGTGGCCCAGTATCCATCTGTATAAACATATTGCCCTCCCCGCCAGGCATATTCACCTCCTACCCAAATATGCCTGGGACCGGGACATGCAGGCCTGACCCTTACAACAGGAGCTGCAGGTCTT
>JANOPU010000318.1:0-4810 GCA_031422055.1 Ferruginibacter sp. | reverse complement strand
GGAGGGGAAGTATTAAAGAACGAATTACAAGAAACACAACTGGTACTTGGCCCCACGATTCCAAATGCAGGGCGTACAGTAATTGTTTTGTAGGAAGTGTCAAAACAGCCTCTTAAACTATCAATATAAATACAACGTATTGTATAACTACCGGCTGCAGTAAAAATCAAACCAAAAGATGGCGTGTTCAGATAAGTGCCATTAATTATCGTAAAACCGGCAGCAGGTAATACGCTCCACGTATAAAAAACACCGGGCAAGGCGGGTAAAGTATAGGTCGAAGCTGCATTTTCACAGACAATATTATTTCCCTGGATAGGCATTTTGTAAAGGATCTTTTCTATCAGGCTGGTTGTATTTCCACAAGATCCTGCGCAGGCAGCAGGGATAGTAAGGGTAACAGTAGGATTGATTATGGAAGGATTCAAGAGGTCCCATACCACTTGTATACAACTACCTGTACCTATTACCGTTCCGCCTATAGCCGTCCAGGTATAAGATCCACACCCCGTGATAGACGAACAATAAGTAACCGTATCGCCTGCACAAAGCATCTTTCTGCAATCGGGCGTTAATATTTGTAATCCGGTGCTATTGTTAACAGTGATGGTATCGTAGTAAGTATTTGAGCAACCGCAATTATCAGAAGCCTTAGCATTACTTACCGTTAATGAAACAATATAAGTACCTGTATTGCTGTATGCATGCGAAACACTCATACCTCCGTTTTGGGAATTGCCATCCCCAAAATTCCAATACCAGTTGCTGTATACACCTAATGATGTATTCGTAAACGTTATCGCCTGGTTTTTGCAAACGGTATCGCCTGTGTTCTTTATAAATAATGCCAGTGGCGATTTGGTTAAACAAAAACTTTGCGTTAACACTTTAAAACAGCTGCTATCGCTATTAAAGATCGTAACCGTTACGGTACCCAGCGTTCCGTTACCCCAGGTAACATCTATATAGGATAATGCCGTACTCAGGGTTGTAAGTACAGGCCCATTGATAGTACCACCGGTAACGTTCCATACATATGTGAATCCGGGGCTTATACCCGGCACTACCTGAATCTTGTTAGTACTATATTGGCACATGGTGGCAACAGCACCCGGTTGTCCTATAGCAGTTCCACCTTTGCAATCCGGCGTTTCGCAATTAAACCTTGCGAACTTTAATTCAAACTCAGGACAGCATGATTGTGCTTTTATTTGTTTTGTTTCCAGAAGGGAAAAAAGGAGCAAAAAAAGATAGAGGGGTAAAAAAGACTTTTTCATAAACGATGCATTAAGGTGATGACCAAATGAAGTTTTGTTGAAAGTATTAGGCTAATATATCAATATTATTCCACAATCTTAACTTTTTTTTCACATTACGGGGAAATCTATTTCTCCTTATAAGTTAAACGACTTCTACCTGAAGGGAACTCAGTTTAGGGGTATATTTTGAGAGAAATTTTAGGGTTAAAGAACACCGTCAACTGAAAATCCGGTGAGGTGTAATGGCCAAAAATAATTAACTGATTTACATAGATTAAATTGAATCAGTTTTCTTTGCCTTTCGAACTAAAATGCAATAGCAAAATTAATAAAATCAACCATTATTTGGTTAGGTATGATTGTTTTTTCCATACAAAAAAGCTTTCAGTAATCATGGCATTTTTCTTATAAAATCTGTTGTTACTCTATATTAATAATTTAATTTTTATCATTAAGTATTATCAATTCTAAAATATATCTTTAGGAACAATTACTTTTTACCTTTAACCCTTTCCAAAATGACTGTTCAATCTTTAGTAAAAGCCGGTATCCTTACTTTGATACTGGTTACAACATCATTAATCAGTTGGGAATTTTATGTGCGTAGTAAAGGATTCGAAACATCCTTTGATGATGACCCTGCGCTTTGGTCTGATAAACGAATGCAGGTTTACGAGCCTGCTGATAAATCAACCGTTTTCATAGGATCTTCCCGTATAAAATTTGATCTGGATATTGATCTGTGGCAAAGCATTACCGGAGATCATGCTATACAATTAGCTTGTGTAGGAAGCAATCCGATACCTGTTTTACAAAACCTGGCCGATGATAAGAACTTTAAGGGAAGGATGATTATTGATGTTACTGAGGTTTTATTCTTTTCCATGGCTCCCCCGAATTGGAGTACTCCGGAAAGAAATATAAAATATTACAAAGACCTCACCCCAGCCCAACGGGTAAGCTTTCAACTGAATCACCTCGCAGAATCACAACTTGTTTTCCTTGATAAGGACCGTCTTTCAATGAATGCCCAGCTTAATAATCTTCACATTCCAAACCGAAAAGGAGTTTTTCAGGAGCCAGTCTTTCCTCCTGAATTTGGAAGGGTAAAATATAACAGGCAGGAATACATGACAGATAGATTTGTTGCCGATAGCAATATGAGAAATGAGGTAAAGGGTATCTGGGCATTTTTTGCAAAGTTGACCAAGGATCCACCTGCATCAGGTGCAAAACTGGATTCAATTTTTACTTTGGTAAAAACGGCAGTTGATAAAATTAAGTTGAGGGGTGGGCAGGTGATCTTTGTCCGGACGCCTTCCAGCGGAGGATTTCTTGCCGGGGAAAAAATGGGCTATCCCAGGGAAAAATATTGGGACCGGTTATTGACGATAACAAATTGCCCGGGGATTCATTATGCTGATTATCCGGCAATAGCAAATTTCGAATGTCCGGAACTTTCTCATTTAAGCCAGCCGGATGCACTTGTGTTTACAAAAAATTTCATTAAAATTTTGAATGATGAGAAAGGCTGGAAATTTCCCAAAGCAATACAACTGTAATATCATTCTTCAACCATTAACCTTAATGCTACATGGTATTTAACTCTTATACTTTTATCGCTTTTTTTATAGTAATGCTCCTATTGCATAGCCTTCCCTTTTCCTGGAAAGTAAAAAAGATAAACCTTTTATTGGCCAGCTATATATTTTATGCGGCATGGAACCCGCCGTTCATTTTGTTATTATGGCTTTCAACAATTGTTGACTTTTATGTTGGAAGGGCGTTATACCATCAGGATAATAAATATAAAAGGAAATTATTGCTTGTTATAAGCCTTATAGGAAACCTGGGCATGCTTTGTTTTTTCAAATACGGCGGATTTTTACTCGAAAACTTTACCCATCTGGTGAATGCCGTTGGAATGGATTATCATCCTGCCGAACCAAATATCATTTTACCTGCCGGCATTTCTTTTTATACATTCACCACCTTGTGTTATACAATAGATATGTATAAGCGGAAAAGTGAACCGGTGAAGTCCATGCTCGATTTTTCTTTATTTGTAACTTTCTTTCCTCACCTGGTGGCTGGCCCCATCGTTCGTCCGCCACAGTTAGTCCCACAGTTTGAAACTCCCCGAAAAGCCTCACAGCAACAATTGATGCAGGGGTTATTATTGATCTCACTCGGCCTTTTTATGAAAGTGGTGTTGGCTGATAGCATGCTGGCACAACCTGCCAATGATGTGTTTAATTCACATGCTGTATTGAAAACACTGGATGCATGGATGGGCGTGTTGGCTTTTTCCGGCCAGATATTTTTTGACTTTGCCGGTTATTCAACCTGTGCGGTTGGTGTAGCATTATGCCTGGGATTTGTGTTGCCACAAAATTTTTTATACCCATATGCTGCCATTGGCTTTTCCGATTTCTGGCGTAGATGGCATATAACCTTGTCAGCATGGTTGAGAGATTATTTATATATCCCGATGGGAGGTAACAGAAGCGGAAAATTCAGAACCTATATAAACGTCATGATCACTATGTTACTGGGAGGCCTATGGCATGGGGCAAACTGGACATTTGTAGTTTGGGGTGCTTTACACGGGGCATATTTGTGGGGCGAAAAAATTATACAGGATCTTTATAAAAAACCATCCACTGTTCAATTGGATTCAATCCCATCAGGCGAACTTGGTGTGTTGGGAGTAATTCCAAAAGAATTCAAATCAAAAACGCTGAGCAATTTTATGCTGGCAATGATCACTTTCTTTTTTATTAATGTTACCTGGGTTTTCTTTAGGGCACCCGATTTTACTTCGGCATGGCAACTATTAACATCTATGTTTTCAACAGCTCCAAAAGCCGAAACGCTACTCACAACATTGAGTATTATAAAAGTTTCGGTAATCATATTTTTTCTCGTTGCTTTTCACTGGATGATGCGTGACACAAAAGTTTTAACGGTTGCAGAAAAAATGCCCTGGTGGTTGTTGGGTATTATCTGGTCGGTTTTGCTGTTGTTATTGATATGGAGCCAGGAAAGCAGCAGTTCATTTATTTATTTCCAGTTTTAAATACTTACTTCTTCTAATAAAATAATGTTCTAAAATAAAAGAGTTGTTGGATATTTTTTTTTAATGGCTTTGATCATCATTAAGTTTAAAATTGTTATAGCTTCTTTTTAATATTACCATGTTTTACGGGTAACAGGAATAACATTGACCATCTGTTTTTATTTAAGATTGCCTTAAACTTTTTGCGTCGGTTGAAGTAATAAAAGCAAATAATCTATTAATGTAATACCATCTTGATTTATGTAGTCCAAAGGACTACGTTTAAATCTTAGATGGTATTATGCCGATAGGAAAAAACATTGGACTAAATATTAGTATAATCGGTATAACTCCAAGGGGTAGGTTGGATAAAATTTTGAATAAATTGATCAAGATATTGGAGATTATACCGATTAGACAAACAATATAGTCCAATATCGGCTTCGCCTCATTGTACCATTTGTTTGATACCATGGGCATAAACCACTGTAAG
>JANOPU010000317.1:0-3015 GCA_031422055.1 Ferruginibacter sp. | reverse complement strand
CAAAAGAGAGGGGAGCAGCATTTTACGGTTATGAAGTAATTTATATAATCAAGGAATTCAAGTTTTATAAATTAAAAGCATTCAAAGCAGCAGTTGGCCTACCTGAGTTATCAAATGCACCAAGCGAATAACCCTTCCAGTTATTATAAGCTTCCGGTTCCCAGTAAAAGACACCTAATCCTTTGTTATTCTGAATTGATTTTACCTTTTTTATCAGGTCTGTCATAAATGCATTACAGGCAGCAGGTTGATCCCAGCTCATGCCTATTTCACAGATCATTACTTCAGATCCATACCTGGAGATCATATCCTGCATATTAGTAAGGCATTGGCTGTTTAATGTTGCCCAGTTGGTGGAAGACGGATACAAAGACATACTTATCACATCCCAGGTAGCGCCAAATGATTTTAAACCATCCAAATTCCACCTGAATAATCCATTGTCGTAGCCATTAGAAATGTGCACTATAACTCTGATAAGAGGGTTGACAGCTTTTACAGCATTGTAACCTGCTTTGAAGAACTTTGCATAATTAACCATATTTGTGGATGCTTTTCCTTCGGGCCATAACATGCCATCATTGGTTTCATTACCAACCTGCACCCAATCTGGTGTAATACCATTTGCTTTTAGAACAGTCAGAACATCATATGTGTGATTGTATACGGAAGTTTGAAGTGTGGCAATATCCTGCCCAATCCATGCTGCAGGTTTTGTTTGTTGCCCTGGGTCCGCCCATGTATCACTGTAATGGAAATCGATCATGATCTTCATACCAAGTGCTTTTGCACGAATGGCTTTTGTAACAACATCGGCAGTATTATTCCACCCGCCGACAGGGTTTACCCAAACCCTTAGCCTGATGGAATTCATACCCAGGCCTTTGAGAAGTAGCATACATTCCTTTTCTGTCCCGGAATTGTCATAAAATTTTATGCCTGATGCTTCCATTTGAGTTATCCAACTTACATCTGCACCTTTGGCAAAAAATGTAGTTGGTACAACAGAATTATTTGTAGCAGATTTTTTGCATTCGGGTATTGCAAAAAGGATGCACAATTGAAAAAGTATATTTATCAATTTCATATTTTTAATAGTAGTTAACCGCTAAGACACGAAGTCGCTGAGTTATTTTTGCGCCTTACGGTCATATTTTTCTCTTATTGATGAATTCCGGAAAATTGGAATAGGTTCTAAAATTTTCTTTTGTAATGGATTTTTCTTAATTCCATTTCCTTTTTCTTCAATAAGTTTTAACATCAGTGAAAAAGCCTCTTTCCCCATTTTTACCGTTTGCTGATCGATTGTTGATAGGGAAGGAGTGATGTGCTCACCAAAACCTTCATTGGCAAAACCGATGATTCCAAAATCTTTAGGGATTGAAATTTGTTGTAGTTTCAATTCTTTGATAGCACCCAGAGCGGTAAAATCTTCTACGGCAAATACGGCATCCGGCCGATCGGGTAATTGAAGGAAATATTGAATGGCCTTTTTCCCGGCTTCAATGGAAACATCTCCATTAAATACAAACTTTGGGTTATACTTAATGTTGTTTTCCTTCAAAGCATCTTTATATCCCAGTAATCTATCCCTGAAAATATTAATGTGTTGTGGACCGGAAATATGTGCAATACTTTTATAGCCTTGTTCAATTAAATGGGTGGTAGCCATGGAAGCCCCTTTTCGATCATCAATAACAATAGAATCTATTTCAAGTTCATCATTGGCCCTGTCGAAAAAAACAATGGGCATTTTCGCTTTTTTGACATTTAAAAAATGCCTGTGATCATTTTTTTCCTTGGCCATGGATACCAGGATGCCATCTACCCGCGCATTTAAAAATGTTTCAATACCTTTTTGTTCATGCTCAAAAGATTCATTGGATTGATAGATCAATACATTAAAACCGTGCAGGTTGGCCATGTATTCAATTCCATGAACCACGGAACCAAAGAAATTGATCTCTGCACTGGGGATAATCACACCGATAATGCCTGTTTGCCCTGATCGCAGTGAAGAAGCGATCGTATTTCTCCTGTATTGTAATTTTTCGGCTGCTTTTAAAACCTTTTTTTTTGTTTTATCACTGATGGCAGGATGATCATTTAAAGCACGTGAAACGGTAGCTGACGAGGCATTCAGCTTTTTGGCAATATCAGCAATGGTGACGTTAAGGCTCAAAGTTATGCAATCGTTTGCATAAACGTATGAATAAATTTTGAATCAGCAAAAAAAATTACATCAATAATTTGAAGACTTTGTATTAAAAAATAAGATTAAATACATGAGCAAAAATTCAAAGCCATTTACAATTAATAAATTACCCGCAATTAATATCTTTACTATTTAACATAGATAGCCTGATTTCAAATAAAAAATACTATTTTCAATTTTCTGTTAAAGGTGAATGATCAATGAATGATATGAAATATAGTGAGGAACAACTGGTTTCGATGCTTAGAAATAAGGATCAACAGGCATTTTCATATCTATATGATAATTATTCGGCCATTTTAAATGGCACAATTTATCGTTTAGTAGAAGACAAGAGCATTGCAGAAGATATATTACAAGAAACATTTGTTAAAATCTGGAAAAACTTCTCATCTTATGACAGCAGTAAGGGACGTCTTTTTACCTGGATGCTTAATGTAGCCCGAAATCTTACTATCGATACGCTACGCAGTAAGGGATATAAAAAACAACATTTAATCTCTTCAGATGAAAACTCCGTAAATAACTTTGCTGATAATAACAGAATCGCAGAAAAATATGATACCATAGGTCTAGTAAAACAACTGGAGTTATTAAAACCTGATTTAAAATATATTATTGAACTTGCCTATTTTAAAGGCTACACACAAGAGGAAATTTCAAAGGAAACACAATTACCATTGGGTACTGTAAAAACAAGAATGCGTACAGCAATTTTAGAATTAAGAAAAATATTACGATAAATAAACGTGGATAGTAACGATATCATATCATCAGGTATTTTAGAACTTTATGTTCTG
>JANOPU010000316.1:0-16142 GCA_031422055.1 Ferruginibacter sp. | reverse complement strand
CTTACTTGTAAACCACCGCCTTTAGGATAATTGAAAAAATAATTACCTGTAAAATTTAATCTTACAAAACCCTTTCCTTGCTCAGCCTGCAATACAGCTTTATAAGGATATAATATTCGGTTATTCTCTATTACAAACTGTAATTGATTTATAAACATTCAACTAATCCGGTTGAAATAATAGCATTATATAAGGAACTATATAACAGCCGTATGGATTCTCTACAGGGTAAAGATTATATACAATTTGGAAAGCTATGTAAATACCTTTTGAAAATTAACCGGGTGATCATCAGGCATGTTTATGATACTGATCAAAATGAGTTGCTGGCATCTGTCCTTTTATTAAAAGATGATAAAAGGATCTATAATATCATTTCATGCATACAACCAAAGGGGAAAAAATTACTGGCAAATTATTTTTTATACAATGAACTGATAAAAGAATATGCAGATGAAGATATCATATTTGATTTTGAAGGATCTGATGTTCCGGGGATTTCTTATTTTTATAATAAGTTTTCAGACAATAATCAACAATATTCCTTTCTTAAATTTAACCGGCTACCTATTCTGATAAAATTATTAAAGAAATAATCATTCAGGTCTAATTTTTTATTTTATTCATTATTATTTCAGCAAGATCCAGGTCTATCGGATGGGTGATCTTAATATTATTTTCTTCTCCATCAATGAGGTGTATTTTTAACCCTGATGCCTCAACTACACTTGCCTCATCCGTAAACATTTCATGATATGCAATATTAAATGCAGGTAATAAAATATTACTATTAAAAGTCTGTGGAGTTTGAACAAGTTTTATTTTATTACGGTCAATTGCCTCATTCAATTCATTTGTAGTTATACGCAAACTATTGCTGGAAGAAATCACTGGTACTGCAGTCCCAAATTCAACTGCTGCTTCATAACAACGATGTATCAGATCACTGCTGACAATACAACGTACTGCATCATGAACAAACACAATACTATTTTTCTCAACAAGCTTCAGGCCGTTCTGTACAGAGTGAAACCTTGTTTGTCCACCGGGAGCGATCTTGATGCCGGCATGAAGAAAGAATGTTTCAATAATTTCCTGTCCACTTAAAATATGAAGTTCCGGTAAAACAATAATCACATTGATATCATCATAAGCTTTTAAAAAAGCATCAATGGTATAATACAACACTGGTTTGCCTTTTAAGAATAAAAATTGTTTTGGGACATTAGTATTCATTCGGGTTCCATTGCCTCCTGCAACTATAACAACAAACTTCTTCATGTATATAAATGAAAATAAGAATTAAAAATCAAAACTGAAATAATAAGATCTTTGCAGATTATCCAGCATCCAGCATCCAGCATCCAGCATCCAGTTTACATCCCTTCCTTATAAATTCCAATAAAATGATCTCCATTACTATGTTTCATTGCCCTATACATTCCCGCACTATTAAAAAGCATAGAAATATTAGCATGCGCATCCACACCAATCATACCGCCTTCTCCTTCCATTTGCAATAGTTTTACAAGTACAACTTCATGCATGGCTTGTTGTATTTTCATTCCCTTATAATCCATCAGGCAACTAACATCATGTGCAGCTACAGCTCTGATAAAAGGTTCGCCATGGCCTGTACAACTGATTGCACAGGTCTTATTATTAGCATATGTTCCTGCACCAATTAAAGGACTATCACCAATTCGGCCGTATTTTTTATTTGTCATACCTCCCGTGCTTGTTGCAGCTGCTATATTTCCGGATGCATCGCAAGCAACTGCACCTACCGTTCCAAATTTTTTATCTTTCATTAATTCTTCTAAACCCTGGTGTGTATGATCCAGTGAATAATTATCACTATCTCTTAATTCCTTCCACTGATCATACCTGAATTGAGAGAAAAAATATTCGTCCGGTTCTAATTTTATACCCTGCTTTATAGCAAAATCATTTGCACCTTTTCCACTTAAAAAAACATGATTGCTTTTCTGCATTACTTCCATTGCAAGTTCTATCGGATTTCTGATGTTCCGTACTCCTGCTACAGAACCTGCTTCCAGTGTTCTGCCATCCATGATTGCAGCATCCATTTCCTGAACGCCCTTTTTGGTGAATACGGAACCTCTTCCTGCATTAAATAACAAATTATCTTCTAACACTACAATGGCAGCTTTTACCGCATTAATAGCGGCCCCATCCTGTTCCAACACAGCATAGCCTGCCTGTAAAGCATCGTCTAATGCTCTGATATAGGCTTTTTCAAGCTCTGGAGTCATATCCGATTTTAAGATTGTCCCTGCCCCTCCATGTATTGCGATTGAAAATGGTTGCATAGTCGATTTTAAGTAAAGAATGAAAAAGCAAATTTATCTATTTTACCATCACAAATTTTCAAAGTTTTTCATGATATGTTTAATCAGCTTCTAACAAGAAGTGATTATTGTATAATTATTGCGAATTTGAAATAAATATTAAATGATCAAATTAAGTAACAAATATTAAAAAGCATACAACTTACTTAACATCAAGCAGGAGATTTTTGCATTCCATTAATAATTTACTTTTATCAATAGCCACAGTTCCAACTTCTTCGCAAACCAATCCTCCGGCTATATTTGCTATTTCAGCCATCAGATGTATGTTTCCGGTAGCAGCAAATACAACGGATGCAACAGCAATAACAGTATCTCCTGCCCCACTTACATCTGCAATACTCCGGATATGTGTAGGAATAATCTGCTTTTCATCAGCTGTTTGATAAAAAATGCCTTTTTCAGATAAGGTTATTAAGGAGATACGATGCTGTAGTTTTTCAGATAAAGCCCGGTGTATACTTTCAAGCATATTATCAGATACTTCGTCACTGATGATATTCAGTCCTTCTTTTACTTCATGCAGGTTTGGTTTAAAAATATCTGCGTTTTTATAAGCAAAAAAGTTTTTACGTTTAGGATCTACAGCAATTAAAATATTATTTGCTTTAGATATTGAAATTATTTTTTCAATTACAGTTTCGGTAAGGATCCCTTTATTATAATCTTCCAGAATAATAATTTCTGGTTTTTCCTGTTTAATATATTTTTCGAATGAAGCAATCAAAGTATCTTCATCTTTTTTGGAAACTTCATGCGTTATTTCGGCGTCAAGCCGCATCATTTGCTGGTTTCGCCCGATAATGCGGATCTTATTGGTTGTGATGCGTTCCTTGCTTTTGATCAGATAATCTGTATTGATACGATTACTTTCAAGCAATAACTTCAATTGACCAGCTTCAATATCATTACCAACAACACTGATAACGCTGACTGAAGCGCCTAATGCAGCAATATTTAAGGCAACATTCCCTGCTCCTCCAATTCGTTCTTCTCTTTTTGATACAGCAACAACCGGTACCGGAGCTTCAGGTGATATTCTGTCAACCTTTCCCCACCAGTAAGTATCCAGCATTACATCGCCAATTACGGCGACTTTTATCTTTTCAAATGATGAAAATAATTTATCAAAATCCATATCAGGGTTTGCTTTTATTTGCAACTGCAAAATAATAAATGGGAATACCAGCCAGAACTATGATCAATCCTGGCCATGTAAAAGCAGGTTTATATATTATAAGTAATATGCAAAATGTTACAGCCATCAAAATATAAACAGCCGGTAATATTGGGTAACCAAAAGCTCTGTAAGGCCTTTCTGCATGTGGCTTTTTATCTCGCAACACAAAAATGCCTAATATCGTTAACGCATAAAACATAACTACAACAAATGAGATCATATCCAGCAAGTCGCCATATTTTCCACTAAGGCATAATAAAGATGCCACGATACACTGTATCCATAAAGCAAATTCAGGAACATCATACTTATTAAGTACTGCAGCTTTTTTAAAGAATAAACCATCCCTTGCCATTGCATTATAAACCCTGGCTCCTGCAAGAATCAATCCATTGTTGCAACCAAAAGTAGAGATCATGATCATCACTGCGATCAGGTATGTTCCGGTATTTCCAAAAATTGCCTGACTTGCTGAAACAGCTACCCGATCCTGTGGTGCAGATGCAATTTCATTTAAATGCAGGACACTGATATACATTATATTCATAGCAACGTAAATCAGTGTTACAATCAATGTTCCTAAAAAAAGGCTCAGGCCAATATTGCGCCGCGGATTTCTTACTTCACCTGCAATGAAAGTAACATTGTTCCATGCATCACTGCTAAAAATAGAACCAACCATTGATGCAGCAATAGCTCCTAAAATAGCACTCCCCGTTACTCCGCCGATAATATTACCATCTGCATTGCGAGATTGCATTTTCCATCCATCCATCCAATTTGTTTCCCATATTTCTGATTTTGCTGCCACTAATAATCCAAAAAGGATTAATCCGAAAAGTGACACCAATTTTATAATAGTAAATGTACTTTGTATAGCCTTCCCGCCTTGAATTCCTTTTGTATTTATATATGTTAGAAAAGTGATCAGCACAATGGAAACTATCTGACCTGCATTTATTTTAATGAATCCAATATCAGCCAGAATATGCTCAGGCCCCAAGCCAGGTGCCATGTATGCAAGGAATTTACTAAATGCAACCCCAACTGCTGCTATTGTTGCTGTTTGTATTACAGCAAAAAAACTCCAACCATATAAGAAGCCTGCCAAAGGATTAAAAGCCTCCTTTAAATAAACATATTGCCCGCCTGCCTTTGGATACATGGCACTTAATTCTCCATAACTCAAAGCCGCAGTTAGTGTCATGAACCCTGTTATAAGCCAAACTGCAATTAACCAGCCTGCGCTACCTACATTTCGGGTAATATCAGCACTTACAATAAATATACCCGAACCAATCATTGAACCGGCAACAATCATTGTTGCATCAAACAACCCTAAAGAGGGTTTAAAAGAATGATCTGTTCCTGTCATAAATTGTTTTTTTTTGTTTTTAGAGACCCATAAATTTGAAAAATAAAAAAAACCCGTTGGCTAACGGGTTTCAAGATAAATAATTCTATTAACATTATTGTTTTGCAGCGGTATTCATTTTTTCATTCATCCCTGCAATAACATCCTCCGTAATGTTCAAAGATGAGTCTTTGTAAACCATATAATCAAGTCCGGTGCCTGTTGTGAAAATATATGTAAAGCTTTTCTGACTGTTATATTCACTGAGGAAATCCTTTAGTTTTTTCTGAATATCGTCCATAAACTTATAGCTTTTTTCATTCAAACGTTGGGAAAGTGATTGTTTCTTTTCATCAATTTGCTGTTGCTCCTGCATAAGTTCACCCTGAAACTGTTGTGCCATTTCCTGCGTGATGGCATTTCCCTTTTCTAAAAAATTATTCTTTTTGGCTTCTAGTCCTTTATACCCATTTTCCCATTCAGTTTCAATGGATTTTTGTTCTGCTTCCAGTTCCTTTCTCTTTTTTTTGATATAAGTAATATTCTCATTCAATGAATCCAGCTCAACATAAGCAATTGAGGTATGGCTTCCATTACTGTTAGCAACTTTAGATGCTATATAAGTAGGTTTTTTCTCCGTTTGCTTTTTACCGGAAAAATGCAAAAAATATAATACTCCAACTGCTAAAAAAAGGACAATATTCAACATCAGGGAAAAATTCTTCATTACTTATTTTTTGATTTGCGGCAAGATAAATACAAACCTTTACAATACAATAACTTAAAGTAAACTTTTAAGAAAGGCTTAACGTAACTTTTTTATGTCACTTTTTTAAAATAATAATTGCCTTTATTTGTATTTGAAATAATAATGAATTGGAAGAAAATTATTGATTAAAGTATCTTAGCTTAATTTTTACCGGTCCTGTTGTGAATAATTATTACTTAAGCTAAAAAGAAGCGTACATGTTTTTCTTTAAAACCAGACCACCAAAACATATCCTGGTTGCCAGGGAAGATGCTATGGGTGATGTAATATTAGCAATGCCCGTTTGCGGGCTGATAAAAAAATATTATCCATCGTGCAAAGTTTATTTCCTTGGTCAGACGTATACCAAAGCAGTTGCTTTGTGTTGTGAACATATAGACGAATTTATTAATTATGATGACTGGAGGAAAATTTCGTCCGGGGAAGTGAGTCGGATTTTACATGAGAAAAAAATTGATACCGTTGTACATTTGCTACAGGAAAAGGGTACCGTGATATTATGCTCGCTGGCTAAGATCAGATACCGGATCGGGCCCGGAAATGTACTGAGGCATTGGAGGTATTGTAACAGAATTGTAATGCTTAGCAGGAAAAAATCGAGATTAAATGAAGCGCAGCTTAACATCAAATTACTAAGCCCTTTAAATATAAAAGAAAGGCCAAAACGGGATCAAATCCCAATGTATTATGGGTTTACAAAAATCCCTGTTCTGGAACCTTCCTTTGGCCATTTACTTCAACAGGACAAATTTAATCTGATCATACATCCGCTATCGAATAAAAATGCAAAAGAATGGGGACTGCATAACTTTACAGCATTGATAAAAAAAATAGATTTAAACAAAACAAGGATATTTATAACAGGCTCATTAAAAGAAAAAGATTCATTATCAGAATGGATCGCTTCGCTTCAAAATGAAGTAACAGACCTTACCGGAGCATTAAGTACAGAACAACTCATAGCATTCATTGCTGCTGCAGACGGGCTGATCGCTGCATCTACAGGACCGGTGCACATTGCAGCTGCTGCCGGCATAAATACATTGGGATTGTATGAAGACAGATGGAGTAAAAGAGCAGAGCGTTGGGGACCGTTGGGTGTTAATGCAACTTATTTACAGTGTGTAAAAGAAGATATGGATACCATTACACCAACTGCAGTTTTAGAAGAAATATCAAAATGGGGCATTCACAAAAAAGTTTAACACAGATCAGATTTATCTCCTGGCTTTATAAGCCTTAATAAAAAGGAGCAAGACTTTCATCTTACTCCTTAAACAATATTCATCGGCTAATTTTCAAACCTGCCTGTCGGCAGACAGGTCAGCGCCTTTCAAATAATTTTACTCCTCTTCATCAAAACTCATTGCTTCTTTTGTTGTCATCAGCAATTCGTATTCTTCTTTACTGCCTACGATCATATTTTCAAACTCACGTAAACCTGTACCTGCAGGAATATGGTGACCTGTTATAACATTCTCTTTCAGGCCAAGCATCAGATCTGTTTTACCTTGTATGGCAGCAGAACTTAACACTTTGGTTGTTTCCTGGAATGAAGCGGCACTTATCCAACTTTGTGTACCTAAAGACGCTTTTGTAATACCAAGTAACAAAGGTGAGGATGTTGCAGGATGTGCATCCCTGTATTCGACCAGTTTTTTATCGGTCCTTCTTAAAACAGAGTTTTCTTCTCTTACATCACGTAGTGTAACGATCTGACCCGGTTTAAGTTTAGTGCTTTCGCCGTGATCGGTAACAACTTTTTTATCAAAGGTGTAATCATTTTCCATATTAAAATCCAGCCTGTCTTCAGTATCTCCCTCAAGGAATTTAGTATCCCCGGCATCTTCTATGGTTACTTTACGCATCATTTGACGAACGATAACTTCAATATGTTTATCATTTATCTTAACACCTTGCAAGCGATAAACTTCCTGAATCTCGTTCACTACATATTCCTGCACTGCAAACGGACCTTTAATAGAAAGTATATCCGCAGGTGCCGTTTGTCCGTCACTAAGTGCGGCACCGGCTTTTACAAAATCCCCATCCTGCACTAAAATTTGCCGGCTTAATGGAACAAGATATTTACGAACAACCCCATCTTTTGCTTCAACAATGATCTCTCTGTTACCACGTTTGATAGCACCAAATGTAACAACGCCATCAATCTCACAAACCACAGCAGGATTGCTTGGGTTTCTTGCTTCAAAAAGTTCTGTAACACGTGGCAGACCTCCGGTAATATCCTTTAGTTTACTTAACACTCTGGGAATTTTCACAAGTACCTGGCCGCTTTTAACTGTTTCACCTTCTTCAACTACAATGTGAGAACCTACAGGTAAGTTGTAAACCTTTTTATCTTTACCCTCTACTAAAATAGACGGAAGTTTTGTTTTGTCTTTTGTTTCAATAACCACTTTTTCTCTATGACCTGTTTGCTCATCAGCTTCATCACGGTAAGTAATACCTTCTAATACAGCATCAAATTTAATAGCACCATTCACTTCTGCAACGATAACGTTGTTGTAAGGATCCCAAGTGCAAATAACATCACCTTTTGAAACTTTCTGTCCGTCTTTAACATTCAATACTGCACCATAAGGAATATGCATTGTATTTAACATACGGTCAGATTTTACATCCAGGTTCCTGATCTCACCGGTACGACCTATAACAACCTGTATTTTTTTACCTTCATTATTTTCTGTACTTACTGTGCGTAAGCCATCAAATTGCAATGTACCGTCAAATTTTGCATAAAGAGAAGATTCAACTGATGCAGATCCTGCCACACCACCTACGTGGAAGGTACGAAGAGTAAGCTGCGTGCCCGGTTCACCGATTGATTGAGCTGCAATAATACCAACTGCGTCTCCACGCTGAGCAAGGTAGCCAGACGCAAGGTTTTTACCATAACATCTTACACATACTCCACGTTTGCTTTCGCAGGTTAATACAGAACGTATTTCAACAGTTTCGATTCCGATCTCATCGATCAATTTTGCATTTTCAGTACTAATTTCTTCACCAGCAGTAAGAATCAATTCATCATTTAACGGATTGAATACATCATGCAAAGATGTACGTCCCTCAATCCTGTCGCTTAATGCTTCAATAATATCTTCATTATCTTTCAATGCCTGCGCTGCAATACCACGTAAGGTTCCGCAATCTTCTTCATTAATAACAACATCCTGAGCAACGTCAACCAGTCGTCTGGTGAGGTAACCCGCATCTGCAGTTTTCAGTGCCGTATCTGCAAGACCTTTGCGTGCACCGTGCGTAGAAATAAAATATTCCAAAACACTTAATCCGTCTTTAAAGTTTGCAAGAATAGGATTCTCAATGATCTCACTTCCGGAAGAGCCGGATTTTCTGGGCTTTGCCATCAATCCCCTCAAACCTGCAAGTTGCTTAATTTGCTGTTTACTACCACGGGCTCCTGAATCAAGCATCATATAAACAGAATTAAACCCTTGTTTATCTATAGCTAATTCACGTATAAGCGTTTCGGTTACTTTAGTATCCACCCTGCTCCAGATATCAATGATCTGGTTGTAGCGCTCATTGTTTGTAATAAGACCCATATTGTAACTATCCCAAACTTCTGCAACTTCACCTTTTGCATTTTCAACCAATTCTGCTTTAATAGCAGGTATGATTAGATCATTTATATTGAATGACAATCCTCCACGGAATGCCATACGGTATCCAAGAGTCTTAATATCATCCAGGAATTTTGCAGTGATAGGTACGCTTGTCCATTTTATGATATCACCAATGATCTCACGCAATGCTTTTTTAGTAAGCAAGGCATTGATAAATCCAACTTCCTTAGGTACAAACTGGTTGAAGATCACCCGTCCAACAGTTGTCTCAATTAATTTATAAGTAAGCGTGCCGTCGTTGTTACGAAAGTTTGCTCTAACTCTTATGTTAGCATGAAGATCAACTTGCTTTTCATTGTAAGCTATGATCACTTCTTCTGCAGAATAAAATGCTTTTCCTTCGCCTTTTACAATATCTTTTCCGATTGTTTTTTTACCCTTAGTTATATAATACAATCCCAAAACCATGTCCTGAGAAGGAAGGGTGATCGGTGTACCATTTTGTGGGTTCAGAATGTTATGGGATGAAAGCATTAATAACTGTGCTTCCAAAACCGCTGCATTGCTCAATGGTACGTGAACAGCCATCTGATCACCGTCAAAATCGGCGTTGAAAGCCGTAGTAACCAACGGGTGTAATTGAATTGCCTTACCTTCTATCAGTTTAGGCTGGAAAGCCTGTATAGACAAACGGTGTAATGTAGGTGCCCTGTTTAACATAACCGGGTGCCCTTTCAAAATATTTTCAAGAATATCCCAAATGATCGATTCTTTTTTATCAACTAATTTACGTGCACTTTTTACTGTTTTTACAATGCCCCTTTCAATCAGTTTACGAATAATAAATGGCTTAAATAGTTCAGCCGCCATATCTTTCGGTAAACCACATTCGTGCATTTTTAATTCTGGTCCAACTACAATAACAGAACGGCCTGAGTAATCAACACGTTTACCCAACAGGTTCTGACGGAAACGTCCTTGTTTTCCTTTCAAAACATCACTCAATGATTTCAGTGCACGTCCACCTTCCGCTTTTACAGCATTCGATTTACGGCTGTTATCAAACAGTGAATCTATTGCTTCCTGTAACATCCTTTTTTCATTACGAAGAATCACTTCAGGTGCTTTAATTTCCAATAACCGCTTTAAACGGTTATTACGGATAATAACGCGACGATAGAGATCATTCAGATCTGATGAAGCAAAACGGCCTCCATCCAAAGGAACCAACGGACGTAATTCCGGAGGTATCACCGGGATATATTGCATCACCATCCATTCCGGACGGTTATTGATCCTGGTATTCGCATCACGGAAACTTTCTACTACGCTTAGACGCTTTAACGCATCTGCCTTACGTTGTTGTGAAGTTTCGTTTGCAGCTGAATTTCGCAGGTCAAAGCTCAATTGATCCAGATCAAGACGCTCCAACATAGCATGGACTGCTTCAGCACCCATTTTTGCAATGAATTTTTCCGGATCCTCATCAGGCAGCATCTGGTTCTCTTTTGGTAAAGTATCCAGTATGTCCAGGTATTCTTCTTCCGTTAATAAGTCAGCATAATTTTGCCCTTTATCTGCACGAATACCTGATTGAATCACAACAAAACGCTCATAATAAACGATCGTTTCTAACTTCTTGGAACTCATACCCAAGAGGTAACCTATCTTATTTGGCAATGATTTAAAATACCAGATATGAACAACAGGCACCACTAATTTGATATGCCCCATTCTTTCACGGCGAACTTTTTTCTCAGTGACTTCCACACCACAACGGTCGCAAACAATACCTTTATAACGGATACGCTTATACTTTCCGCAGGCACATTCATAATCCTTTACCGGCCCGAATATTCTTTCGCAGAACAAACCATCTCTTTCAGGCTTGTACGTACGGTAGTTGATAGTTTCAGGCTTTAAAACTTCACCATAGCTCCTTTCCAGGATGCTATCAGGAGAAGCCAAACCAATGGTGATTTGAGAAAATGTTGGCCTTGGACGGTTTTCTTTTTTGAATGCCATATTCTTAATTGATAATTTTTTAATTGATAATTGATAATTCTTTTGGAACGATCATTTAATCTTTCCTCAGCATCGTTGTGTCACTCACTTATACCGCAAACCATTATTCAGCAATACTGACCATGAATTCCAGAACAATGCTCCTCCCTCTCCCTTAGGAGAGGGCTGGGGTGAGGTTTACTCAAACTTCAGGTCCAATCCTAATCCTCTCAACTCATGCACCAACACATTGAATGATTCTGGAATACCGGCTCTTGGAATGTTGTCACCTTTTACGATGGCTTCATATGTTTTGGCCCTTCCGATGATATCATCCGATTTTAGAGTAAGCAATTCCTGTAAGATGTTTGATGCTCCATATGCTTCCAGTGCCCAAACTTCCATCTCACCAAAACGCTGTCCACCAAATTGTGCTTTACCTCCCAATGGTTGCTGTGTAATCAGACTGTATGGCCCGATAGAACGTGCGTGCATCTTATCATCCACCATATGGTGAAGCTTGATGATATAAATGATACCTACGGTTGCTTTCTGATCAAAACGATCACCTGTTTCTCCGTCATATAAATAAGTATGTCCGAATTTAGGTAATCCTGCTTTTTCAATATTCTCAGCAATCTCATCAACTGATGCACCGTCAAAAATTGGTGTTGCAAAACGAACGCCTAATTTTTCACCTGCCCAGCCAAGAGCTGTTTCATAGATCTGCCCAAGGTTCATACGACTAGGCACACCCAATGGATTCAATACGATATCAACAGGTGTTCCGTCTTCAAGGAACGGCATATCTTCCTGACGAACGATCTTGGCAACAATACCTTTGTTACCGTGACGACCAGCCATCTTATCTCCAACTTTTAGTTTACGCTTAACCGCCATATAAACTTTAGCAAGTTTTAAAACACCGGCTGGTAATTCATCACCAATAGAGATGTTGAATTTCTCTCTTTTGTAACGACCCAGTTCTTCGTTGAATTTAATGCTGTAATTATGCAACAATGTATTGATCAGGTCATCGGTTTTATGATCTCCGCTCCATCCCAATGGATTTACATTCTGGAAATCAATGTTTGCTAAATTCTTAGAATTAAATTTGGCTCCTTTACCTATCAGCATTTCACCGAAATTGTTACCCACGCCCTGACTGGTCTTATCTTTCAATAAGGTCTGTAATTTAGATTGCAACAGGTCCATCAGGTCAAGTTCATTCTTTTCGTGTGTTTTTTCTATTTTATCCAGTTGTGCTTTTTCTCTTACTTTAGCGTTCTTATCTTTCTTTGCACGCTGGAATAATTTTTTATTGATAACCACCCCTTCAGTACCACTTGGTGCTTTTAAAGAAGCATCTTTTGCATCGCCGGCTTTATCACCGAAAATTGCACGCAGTAATTTTTCTTCCGGTGTTGGATCGCTTTCACCTTTTGGTGTGATCTTACCAATGATGATATCGCCTTCTTTAATAGTTGCGCCGATACGGATGATCCCATTCTGATCCAGATCTTTGGTAGCTTCTTCACTTACGTTCGGAATATCCGGTGTAAGTTCTTCTTCTCCCAGCTTGGTATCACGCACTTCAGTTTCAAACTCACTGATATGGATAGATGTAAACCAGTCGTCTTTTACAACTTTTTCTGAGATAACGATCGCATCCTCGAAATTGTAACCTTTCCATGGCATGAATGCCACTTTAAGATTACGCCCCAGCGCTATTTCTCCACCTTTGGTTGCATAACCTTCGGTTAAGAAATCACCTTCAGAAACCTTTTGTCCTTTAATAACAGCAGGGCGCAGATTGATCGTTGTTTCCTGGTTGGTACGAACGAACTTATTAATTTTATAGATGGTAAGATCATCTTCAAAACTTACCAGTTTTTGTAATTCATTCCTTTTATAGCGAACATGTATTTCTGTAGCATCTACATATTCTATTACCCCTTCGCCATCTGCGTGAATCTGGATACGTGCATCCCTGGCTGCTTTACCTTCAAGCCCGGTACCTACGATAGGAACTTCAGGACGTAATAACGGAACTGCCTGACGTTGCATGTTTGATCCCATCAAGGCACGGTTAGCATCATCATGCTCCAGGAACGGGATCAAAGAAGCACTTAAACCAACGATCTGGTTTGGAGCCACGTCCATGTATTCTACTTCGTTCTTTGCAAGAATAGGGAAATCGCCTGTTTGACGTGACTTGATCATGTCTTCAACAAAATTTCCTTTTTCATCCATATCAATATTCGCCTGTGCGATCTTTGCGGTATCTTCTTCTTCTGCACTTAGGAAAGTGATCTTCTTCATGTCTGCCTTACCGTCAGTCACCTTATGGTAAGGAGTTTCTATAAAGCCCATATCGTTGATCTTGGCATGTACACAAAGTGTAGAGATCAAACCAATGTTTGGACCTTCCGGCGTTTCAATGGTACATAAACGGCCATAGTGAGAATAGTGTACGTCACGTACCTCAAAACCAGCTCTTTCCCTGCTTAAACCGCCTGGTCCGAGTGCTGAAATACGGCGTTTGTGTGTTATTTCACTCAATGGATTGGTCTGATCAAGAAACTGAGACAACTGAGATGTTCCAAAGAATGAATTGATCACAGAAGACAATGTTCTTGCATTGATAAGATCTACTGGAGTAAATACCTCATTATCCCTTACGTTCATTCTTTCACGTATCGTACGTGCCATACGGGCAAGGCCTACACCGAACTGAGCATATAGCTGTTCGCCTACTGTACGAACACGACGGTTGCTCAGGTGATCAATATCATCAACTTCACTTTTACCATTGGTCAGTTGAACCAATGTTTTTATGATGGCGATGATATCATCCTTTGTAAGTACTTTCTTTTCGATAGGAAAATTCAATCCTAAACGACGATTGATCTTGTAACGTCCAACTTCACCCAGGTCATAACGCTTATCGCTGAAAAATAATTTATCGATGATACCACGGGCAGTTTCATCATCAGGTGCATCAGCACCACGCAATTGTTTGTAAATATGCTGCACCGCCTCCAACTCACTGTTGGAAGTATCTTTATTTAAAGTATTGTAAATAATAGCATAATCTCCACTCACTTCTTCCTTTTGGATAAATACGCTTTTAACACTCAATTCCAAAATAGAAGCAATGTTAGATTCATCCAGGATAGAATCTCTTTCCAGAATGATCTCATTTCTTTCAATGGAAACAACTTCACCGGTATCTTCATCAACAAAATCTTCTACCCATGTACGTAATACACGTGCAGCAAGTCGTTTTCCAAGATTTTTTTCCAATGTTTTTTTATCAGCCTTAACTTCATCGGCCATTCCGAATAATTCCAGGATATCTTTATCTGTTTCAAAACCGATAGAACGCAATAAAGTTGTTACCGGGAATTTTTTCTTACGGTCAATGTATGCAAACATTACATTGTTGATGTCAGTTGCAAATTCCATCCAGGCTCCTTTAAAAGGAATAACCCTGGCAGAATAAATTTTAGTTCCGTTTGGATGAATTGACTGTCCGAAGAATACACCAGGTGAACGGTGTAACTGGCTAACGACAACTCTTTCAGCACCATTGATCACAAATGTACCACGGGGTGTCATGTAGGGAATATTTCCTAAAAACACATCCTGCACAATTGTTTGGAAATCCACATGCTCTTCATCATTACAGCTAAGGCGAAGCTTTGCTTTTAATGGAACAGCGTATGTAAGACCTCTCTCAATACACTCATCGATCGAATACCTCGGAGGATCCACGAAGTAGTCAAGAAATTCCAGTACGAAAATGTTACGTGTATCCGTTATAGGAAAATTTTCCTTGAATACACGGAACAGCCCTTCAACATTACGTTTATCGGGAGTAGTTTCTAACTGGAAAAAATCTTTGAACGATTGGATCTGGATTCCGAGTAAATCGGGCGTTTCTGCCAGGAGTTCAACTTTTCCAAAATTGATACGCTGAGCAGCGGGTGATTTAGTTGCAGACATATTGTAATTAAAACGTTTTAGTGTGCGAAGGTTCCTTAAATCGGGGGTTAAAAGCAACTGGTGCCACTAACCCTAAATTAAAGGAGGGCAAAGGTAGGGAATATTATTCAGAATTTGAATACCCAAAATAGAATTTTAAGGTTTTTGGTAAGATTTTTGCTCAAATCGGAAATTTATCGTCGCAGCCCACTGAAACAGCATTTTTGCTATTGGATGCCCCTTAAATTTAACATCATGACTTATTTCCCCAGTTTATAAAAAGCAGTAAAGCCGGTGGCTCCATTTTGAAAATTAGGAAGTAGTACCAGTTTTGAATTCTTAAAGGTCTTATTCCGGTGAAAATAAGGTACCAGGTTACCCACAAGGGTTCCTGCGATTGTGCCTGTTATTACATCCGTGGTAAAATGCTGGCCTGCCTTCATACGTAAATATCCTGTTGTAGCTGTAGCAGCACCCGCCAGTGCAAATAAAACCCATTTCCCCTTCATATCAGGATGGTAATGAGTGTAAACCTGTGCCATAAAAAATGTGGAGCTGGCGACCACGGCAACATGCCCTGCAAAAAAAGAATTCCTTGCACCGCCCCTTTGGCGGATATTTATATCAACATCGGAGTTATAAGCATACGGCCGGTACCTATTGGCAATCATGGCGGATGCAGTATAAATGGTGCCTGTAATACCCATCGTTTCCAGGTATAGCAATCCTACTTTCAAACCGTCTTTTCTTATCTTTTTGTCAAACAGTAATAATAATGGTAAGGGCATACTTCCATAGAAAAATTTATCACTCGCTGCTTTTGCCCTGGTTGAATAGTTATCTGCAACCGGCCTGTCGAATTTAT
>JANOPU010000315.1:0-30969 GCA_031422055.1 Ferruginibacter sp. | reverse complement strand
GTGATTTTTAAATTATGCCAATAATTTAAAAATCTTACAGTGGTTTATGCCGATGGTATCAAACAAATGGTACAATGAGGCGAAGCCGATATTGGACTATATTGTTTGTCCAATCGGTGTAAGAACTCCACATAAGTAAAGATAAAAATGCCTTTTATACTTTGTATTTTTCAAAGATATATCAAACGATATTTAAAAGATCTTGTAATGTATGAATGGTATGTTCTTTTAATAAAGGAAAAAATTCATTATAATAAGGTTGTATAATTGGTATATTTTCTTCAAAAATTTTAAATGCTGTTTCTGATTCTGTTATATATTTTGCCCTGGTTACCATGCCTGCAAAACTTTTCTGTATACCCCATTCATAGCGATAGTTATAAAGCCAGTCTTGAGACTTCATGTATGGAAACATTTTTCGATAAACCAATGGGGTAGAATCAATATTTTTTTCAAGAATTTCATAAGTACTGTTGGTGAATTGCTTTAAAACTGCAGGAGTGATAAATTCATTAGAATCATTTGCTAAAAAATAATCATATACGATATCGGTAAAAGCTCCTGCATATAAACCATAAGCAGGTTTAAATATTTGTTTCATTTGCTTAGTAACCGGATGTTCGTCTGTAAAACTGTCTATTGAGCGGTGAAGTTTAATTCCATTTTGAATGAATAATTCATAGTCATATTGTTTTTTACCTTTTACAAAATCACTGATCATATTGCCTATCAGGATTTTTGGATTGCCGAAAGATAGATAAGCATGTGCCAGATAATTCATACTTAAAGATAGTGGCTAAAAAATCATCTGATACCGTTATTACTTTTTTAACAACAGCATTACCATTTTTATCATTTCGTTAAGAAAGTAGCATAATATGTTATTGTTAAAGGGTTTGAAACGATATTATTTGCGATATTCATCAGGTCGAATTGCCTTTTATCTTTAACAATTGTTTTCAATGGTTACCTGTCATATTTTTTACGATACAATAATGTGTAATAATAGCTTTACAAGATCAAAATTGCAGTAAGCCATACAGCATTATTTATAAATTTAAAAAGTAAAAACATGAAAAAAGTAACAATGATCTTCACATTACTGGTAATAATTGCCAGTACCGGTGCTTATGCCAATACCGGCGACAAAGTAACAAAAGTGGTTCAGGCTTCATTTAAAAAGGGGTTTTTGAATGCTGAAAATGTAACATGGGAATCTGCAGGTGAATTTTATTATGCAAGATTTCAGCTTAATGGAAAGTTAGTCGATGCTGCTTACGATGAAAAAGGGGAACTTGTTGGTATTTCAAGAAAGTTACTTTTAACAGAAATACCACTAAAAGTTTCACAATCCCTTCAGTCAGAATACTCCGATTATGTAATTGAAAATTCAATAACTGAAGTTGTATTTGAAGGACAAACATATTATACTGCGAGCGTAGAGAATAACACAAAGGTCCTGAAATTGAAATGTTTATCAGACGGGCAAATTTATATTGAGAAAAAGATAAAAAAATAATGAAGTTTATTTATGACAAAAAATTCTCTTTCCTTAGTGGAAGAGAATTTTTGTTGTTTTTATAATAACCAATATAATTTCATAGAAACAAGTATTAAGATTTTATTTTAATGTCTCTAAGAAGCTTTTAAAAAATAGATTCTTGGATTTTGTATGCGCTGTAAAGTTGATGGTCAGCGACCAGCAACGGCATAAACCGCCGCAGTTTGTCGCCTGACAAACTGCAACTGGTGAATATAAATTTCATTTTAAACAGCTTCTAAGAGTCAGCAAAAATTGGTTAAAATAATATGGATCAACAAAGTTGGTAGAATCGCTTAAAAATCCAATTGGAGAGTATATAAGTTTATGTTTGACATATAAAGTAAAATTAAAATCTATTAAAGCAGGCAAAATATTTATACATATCTGATTATTAATTATTTATAAAAATATAGTTATCAAAAATTGTTTTTGAAAAGATAAAAAAAGTTACATAAAGTTTGGAATTTGTATTTTAAATAGTATTTTTACTGCAAGATATAACTCACAACAGAGTTTCTATAAAATATATCTTTACTTACCTCTACTATCCTGTATAAAATACCTCCCATTAGCCTATTCATAAACTTTACCTCCAAACCTATCTTAAAGCTTCCCAATATTTTATTTTTCTTAATAACCCTAATGATATTATTATGGTAAGCAGAATTATCTTTTTTGCATTGGTTTTAGTTTTGATTCTTTGTGAATCATGTAATTCCAGTAAAAAAATAACATACTTTGAAAACGTAGGTGATAGCACTTTTAAATCGTTACTTGGAACAATTGAAGCTCCATTACAAAACAATGATATTCTTACGATTAATATCAGCAGTCTGAATGCAGAGGCATCCGCTATATTTAATCCTACCAGTAATTCAGTAAATAAAGTAGCATCTTCTTCAGGTAATGATGTAGTTGCAGGTGGTTACCTAATAAATAGTGATGGAACTATTCAGTTACCGATAATTGGAAATGTGATTGCAGCTGGTCTTACTAAGAAACAACTTAAAGAAAGCATAACAAAGATCATTTTATCAAAAAAGTTGCTGATAGATCCAATAGTAGATATCCGGTATCTGAATTTTGAAGTAACAGTTATCGGGGAAGTTGCAAAACCTACTGTAATTACAGTCCCTAATGAAAAAATATCACTTATTAAAGCATTGGGTCTTGCTGGCGATCTTACCATTTATGGAAAAAGAGAAAACGTTTTATTGATAAGAGAAGAAGGGGGAAAAAAAATAACCAGGTATTTAGATCTTAACTCGAGTGATTTCTTTAACTCCCCATATTATTACTTACAACCAAATGATGTGGTATATGTGGAACCGAATAAATCTAAAGTAGCATCTGCCAGTAGGTCTCAGCAAATGGTTCCAATTATTTTGAGTAGTTTATCTCTTATAGTGATTATACTAGACAGGGTAATTAAATAAATTAGGATTTTAAAAAACATGAATAAGAATAATCATAAAAGGGTGGAACAAAAAAAGGAAAATTTAAGCCAGGTAATGGTTTCTAAATTTATTCCTCACTGGCCATTATTTTTAATTACTGCTATTTTATCTATAGCTGGTGCATTTATTTACTTAAGATATGCTACTCCAATTTATGAAGCTACTGCAACACTTATTATCAAAGATGAAAAAAAGGGGGCTGACGATTCTAAATTAACAGAGTCATTAGATATGATTTCTTCTAAAAAAATTGTTGAAAATGAAATTGAAGTTATTCAGTCAAGAACTTTGATGGAAAGCGTTATCAAAAAATATAATTTATATATTCCTATTTTTCAGCAAGGCAAAGTAAAAGCTAATTCAGCTTACACGTTGTCACCTGTAACCATTGAAGCAAAATATCCGGACTCACTTAAACCAGTAAATCAAATTGGTTTAAAATATGATAATGCTAATAAAATTGTAATAATCAATAACAAAATTAAATGTGAACTTAATCGGTTTTTAAATACTCCATATGGGGTACTAAAATTTATTCCAAATAAGTATAACCCGAAAGGAAAAACTGATCCCAATAAACAGTTGTATTTTTCTATTATTGAGCCAAAAATTTTGGCAATGCAACTTTTAACAAATCTTTCTGTGGCTCCTTCCAGCAAATTATCTACAGTTGTAGGCCTGGGCTTTAAGGATGAAATTCCAGAGCGAACAGAAGATATTCTAAATGGATTGATTCACGCTTATGAGCAATCTGCAATTCTTGATAAAAATTCAACTGCACGAAATACACTTGCTTTTGTTGAAGAAAGATTGGATCTTGTTTCCAGAGATCTTTCAGCCATCGAGCAAAGAATACAACAATACAAGTCCGGAAAAAGCGCAGTTGATATTAGTACACAGGGGCAACTTTATTTACAAAATGTAAGTGCAAACGACCAGAAGTTAAGTGAAGTGAATATGCAACTTTCAGTACTTGACCAGGTTGAAAAATTTGTTACAAAAAAAGATAATGGCGGAGCTATTGTTCCGTCTACAATGGGGGTTAGTGATCCAATGCTTTCAAATTTGATGGATAAGTTATATGGGAATGAGCTGGAATATGAAAAACTAAAAACAACAGTAGGTGAAAACAACCCAAAACTCCTTTCTATAAGTGATCAGATAAAGAAGATTAGGCCTAATATTTTAGAAAATATTGAAAGTCAGCGGCAAAGCCTTTATGCTTCAAAACAAAATTTAAACGCTACAAACGGAAACTATAATTCGATATTACAATCAGTACCTCAGAAGGAGCGTCAATTGCTGGATATTAGTCGGGAGCAGAGTATTAAAAGTAATATTTACTCTTTTTTACTTCAAAAGAAAGAGGAAAGTGCACTTGCTTACGCATCTGCAGTTTCTAATAGCAGGGTTGTTGATAGAGCACAAGTAAGCTCAGTACCAGTTAGTCCAAATAAGAAATTAATCTATTTAATCAGCCTGGTATTGGCAATGATATTATGGGTTTCCTTCATCATACTTAAAGAGTCGTTTACAGGAAAGATACTTTATAGAAAAGAGATTGAATCTTATACTGCTATTCCTGTTATTGGAGAAGTTGCATTTGAAAAAACGAAAGATCCTATAATTGTTAAGTCGGGGAAAAGAAGTTTTGTTGTTGAGGAATTCAGAAAGCTGAGAACTTCTTTATCATTTTTAGGTATAGATTCTACGCATAAAAAAATATTGGTAACCTCCAGTATTTCTGGTGAAGGAAAAAGCTTTATAGCTTCAAATCTTGCAGTAAGTATTGCTATAACGGGTAAGAAAGTTGTTATCGTAGATATGGACTTAAACGTACCTACACTTTCAAAAATATTTAATGTAAATCATGAATACGGGGTTAGTGATTTCTTAACTGGCACTAAATACCTTGAAGAAATTATTAAGAAGGTAGATAAACATGAAAACCTTTTCTTTATTTCAGCAGGAAGTATCGTGGAAAATCCATCTGAACTTTTGTTGAATGGCAAAGTGAATGAACTTATAGAATACCTGGATAACAGCTTTGATATGGTAATAATTGATACATCACCAATTGTATTAGTTACGGATGCATATGTTTTATCTGATTTGTGTGATGCAACTTTATATGTAATGCGACACAGATATACTCCTAAGTTATTGGTAAAAAGAATAGATGAGAATAATGAGATAAATCCTATACATAATCCGGCAATCGTTTTTAATGGGGTAAAAACCAGAGGGTTGTTCAGGAATAACTATGGGTATGGTTATAATTATGTTTATGGTAATAAGAATGGCTATGTTGATAATAAAAAAACTGTTAAATCCTAAAATTAAAATATTTATGAAAATTATTCATCTTAAATCATATAATTGTGACTGAGACAGGCGAAGCCTTATATTCAAAACCACTTCCATCCTTGATTAACTGCAAATTATAAATTTTTTTAAAAAAATGATTATGCAGAAAAATTGGTACGCAGTTTATACTAAACCGCAATGCGAAAAAAGAGTCGTAGCTCTTTTAACAAAGAAAAAAATTGAGAGTTTTTGTCCACTTAATTGTGTTGAAACACAAAACCTCAGAAGACATAAATTGGTTTTCGAACCACTATTTAGGTCTTATGTATTTGTTTTTGTTTCAGAAGCAGAAACTGAACAACTTAAAAAGATTGATGGAGTAGTAAATCTATTATTCTGGTTGGGAAAACCTGCCATTATCAAGGATAATGAAATAGCTGCTATCAAGGAATTCAACAATAACCATAGAAACATAATTCTGGAAAAGACTTTGGTGAATATTAATGATATTGCACGCAACCTTAATACATCTTCATTAGCTATTGAAGGGAAATTAGTTACTGTAAAAAACAAAACAATTAAGATTAACCTGCCAACACTGGGTTATACCATGATTGCTAAAATAGAAGAAGATGGCTTTTTGGGTGGTAATGAATCTAACTTACAAAATAAATCATTCGTAAATTCATGATGCGCTTAAGCGATAAAATATACGTTGCCGGACATAATGGCCTGGTGGGTTCTGCAATAATAAGGGGATTGAAATCACAAGGCTTTACAAATTTTCTTTACCGAACTTCAAAAGAACTAGACTTACGTGATCAAACTGCCGTTGAGAATTTTTTCAGTAAAGAGAAACCACAATTTGTTTTTCTTGCAGCTGCTAAAGTTGGCGGCATTGTGGCTAATAATACTTACCGGGCAGATTTTTTATACGATAATCTCATGATCGTTTCAAATATCGTGCATGCAGCATTTAATAATAAGGTTACAAAATTACTTTTTCTGGGCAGTTCATGTATTTATCCTAAAATGTCACCTCAGCCAATAAAAGAAGAATATCTTTTAACAGGCCCTTTAGAATATACGAATGAACCTTATGCTATTGCAAAGATTGCAGGAATAAAATTGTGTGAAAGTTATCGTGATCAATATGGAGCTAATTTTATAAGTGTTATGCCAACAAATCTTTATGGCATAAATGATAATTATCATCCTGAAAATAGCCACGTATTACCTGCACTTATCCGCAGATTTCATGAAGCCAGTGAAAATGGTAAATCTGAAGTTGTTATATGGGGTTCTGGTACTCCTAAAAGAGAGTTTTTATATGCAGATGATCTTGCCGAAGCTTGCCTGTTTTTGATGGAAAAATACAATGAGAAAGAAATAATTAATATTGGTTGTGGAGAGGATGTTAGTATAAAAGAGCTAGCTGAAATTGTAAAAGAGGTTACCGGATTTAAGGGAAATCTTGCATTTGACACTACTAAGCCAGATGGTACGCCACGAAAATTATTAGATGTTACTAAAATTCATGCCATTGGTTGGCATCATAAAATTTCATTGAAAGAGGGAATTAAAATGGCGTACAAGGATTTTTTAACGAAGGAGAGCATACTACAAGTCTCATCTTAATCGTTTTATCCCGAAATTTACATAAAATTTATTATGAAGACTGCTTTAATAACCGGTATTACCGGACAGGATGGGGCTTATCTTGCAGAATTACTGCTAGAGAAAGGTTATATGGTTCATGGTATTAAAAGGCGTTCATCACTGATCAATACAGATCGTATTGATCATTTATATATTGACCCACATGAAAAAAATGTTCGGTTTACCTTGCATTATGGCGACATGACCGACAGTACAAACCTGATTCGTATTGTTCAGGAAACACAACCGGATGAAATTTACAACCTGGCCGCGATGAGCCATGTAAAAGTAAGTTTTGATACACCTGAATATACTGCAAATGCCGATGGTATTGGGGCACTGAGGTTAATGGAAGCTATAAGGATTCTCAAAATGGAGAAAAAAACACGGATCTATCAGGCATCCACTTCTGAATTATATGGTTTGGTACAAGAGGTACCACAAAAAGAATCTACCCCGTTTTATCCAAGAAGTCCTTATGCCGTTGCTAAATTGTATGCTTACTGGATTGTTGTAAATTACCGGGAAGCATATAACATGTATGCTTGCAACGGGATACTTTTTAACCATGAAAGTCCGTTAAGAGGAGAAACTTTTGTTACGCGTAAAATCACGAGGGCAGTAGCAGCTATTGCAAATGGTTCACAAGAGATTTTATATTTAGGAAACCTGAATGCAGAAAGGGATTGGGGACATGCAAAAGATTATGTAGAAGCCATGTGGAGGATATTACAACAGGATGAACCGGATGATTTTGTTATTGCTACAGGTGTTACTACAAAAGTAAGAGCGTTTGTAAAAATGGCATTTGCTGAGATAGGTGTAGAACTCTTATTTACTGGCGAGGGGATACATGAAAAAGGTTCTGTTATTGCTTGTACTAACCCTGCTTATCAATTAACAATTGGAAAAGAGATTGTTGCAGTAGACAAGGCCTACTTTCGGCCTACAGAAGTAGATTTGCTTATTGGGGATGCTACAAAGGCAAAAAATAAATTGGGCTGGGAACCTAAATACAACCTGGCAACTTTAGTAAAAGAAATGGTTGAAAGCGACTTAAAATTGTATAAATAGAGCGGTTAAAAAATCAGAGAATTAATAGTTATTAACGGAAAACAATAATTACATATCTCGATAACCACAATATAATATGGAGTATGAGAGATAAATTTTTATTGACTTTTACTTTTCTGAATAAATTTATTAATAAAGGCCATCAACGAAGTGTAAAGGCTAAGAAAAATATACTTGCTTCTTTTGTCATTAAAGGATTTAATATTGCAATTAGTCTTTTATTAGTTCCGCTTACTATCCACTATGTTAATCCTACTCAATATGGAATTTGGCTCACCCTAAGTTCTATAATTGCCTGGTTCGCTTTCTTTGATATCGGTTTTGGAAATGGGTTGCGAAATAAATTTGCAGAAGCTATTGCAAATAAAGATCATGAACTGGCACGAATTTACTTAAGTACTACTTATGCGATATTAAGTATCATCATTGCTTTTTTACTGGTATTATTCATTTGTATTAACCCCTTTTTGAACTGGCCAAAAATTCTCAATACCCCGGTTAGTATGGCAGGTGAGCTAAGCCTTTTAGCTCTGATTGTTTTCGTTTTTTTTTGTTTGCAATTTGTTTTACAGTTAATTACTGCAATTATTTCCGCAAACCAACAACCTGCAAAAGCTTCTTTTTTTAACTTTCTCGGAAGCCTTTTTTCTCTTGTAATTATTTTTATTCTTACTAAAACCACTTCAGGTAAATTAATTTATTTAGCCCTGAGTTTGGGGTTTACTCCGGTTTTAGTACTTGTAATTTCGAGTGTATGGTTATATAATAATGACTATAAACAATATGCCCCATCAATAAAATTTGTGAGGTTTAGTTATGCACGTAACTTAATGAGCCTTGGTATGAAATTTTTTATAATCCAGATTGCTGCTGTTATACTTTATGAGACAAGTAATCTGATTATTGCACAGCTTTTTGGGCCTGCGGATGTAACTTCTTATAATGTTTCATATAAATATTTTGGTATCATTCCTATGGTTATGAGCATTATTATGATGCCTTTTTGGAGTGCTTTTACTGAAGCTTGGGTTAAAAAAGATATTGAATGGATAAAAACAACGATGAAAAAACTTCGTATGTTATGGGGTCTCTTAACTATCTTAACTTTAATTATGTTGGCTTTTTCAGGATTTATATACAAACTCTGGGTAGGTAAAAATATTTTAATTCCTTTTAGTATTTCAATAACGATGGCTTTTTATGTTATTATCAATGCATGGAACGGTATATATAGCCATTTCATTAATGGGGTAGGTAAAATAAAATTGCAACTTTATGTTGCTATTATAAGTAGCATAATCAATATTCCACTGGCTATTTATTTGGGAAAAATGATAGGGATATATGGGGTGGTTTTGTCAACAATTATTATAAGTATTTTAGGTGCAGTTGTTTCACCTATTCAATATAACAAGATCATTAATAACAGCGCCCGAGGTATTTGGGCAAAATAGGAAAATGAATATTTTAATCATTTCAGCGCTTCATCCTTATAAAGTAGCAGGTACAGTTGCTTATAATATCAACAAAGGATTAAAAATCAAGGGTCACCAAACTAAACTTATAGTAAAAGCGAATGGAAAATATGCTGATGAAGACATTATTTGTATGGAGAGTTATAGCAGCAAACAATTTGCAAGATTTCTTGATAAAGGAAAACGGATAATAAATACGGTAATAAAAATTATAAAAAAGCGAGACTCGAATTATTGTTTTCAGGATTTGAATCAAACCGTAAAGTATTATAAAACAAAAGATATTCTTAAAAAAGTAACATTCAATCCTGATATTATCCTGTATTTATTTCCCGGGAAATTTTTGAATGAAAAAAACTTATATGAACTGAATAAAATTACCAAAGCACCAATCTTTTGGTATCTAATGGATTCTGCCGCATTAACCGGCGGTTGTCATTATTCGTGGAACTGCAATGGATATATGATTGGATGTGGAAACTGTCCGGCATTATATTCCGATTCGGCAGATGACCAGTCTGCAATTAATTTTAAATTTAAACAGGAATACCTCAGTAAAACAGATATAAGTATCATTGCACCTACTGAATGGCAATACCAGATGTCGCTAAAGAGTTTGTTGTTCAAAGAAAAACCAATTCATAAAGTTTTATTAACTGTTGATCCTGTTCTTTTTTGTCCGGCCCCAAAAGCTGAAGCAAAGAAAAAATTTAATATTGAGGCAAAGAAAAAAGTAATATTTTTTGGATGTGTTCTTTTAGACGAAAAAAGAAAAGGTATTCAATACTTAACCGAAGCATTTAAAATATTAAAGCAAACCAATGAAAAATACCTGGATGATATTTTACTTCTCGTTGCAGGTAAAAATTTTGAATTAATAAAAAGTGAATTACCATTTGAATATAAATACCTGGGGTTACTTGAAAATAATGAAGAACTTGCATTTGCTTTTCAGGCATCAGACATTTTTGTTTGCCCTTCCATTGAAGATTCGGGCCCGATGATGATCAACCAGGCGACCATGTCCGGGTTACCAGTTGTTTCATTTGAAATGGGAGTTTCCTTTGACCTGGTCGTTCCAAATAAAACTGGTTATATTGCAAAACTGAAAGATAGTAATGATCTTGCTATGGGTATTTCTACCATGCTTTCTTTGGATAAAGAAACATATGAACAATATGCACAAAACTCCAGGCAACTTGCTTTGCAGACATGTGCACCGGATATACAAATTGAAAAAATTGAAAAACTTTTCTTGAAATGAAAAAAATTGTTTTCTTTTTAATGAGCCAAAAAGGTTATGAAGCGTTATCTCATTTCGTAAAAATATTTGGAAGTTCGAATATAAGTTTTGTAGTTGGGGCAGAAGATCACAATGTGAAAAATGATTTTTCTAAAGAAATCAAAGAGCTATGTTTAATTAACCGGATCGAATATTTTGAAAGGAAAGATGCATTTGTAATTCATTCCGAATATTGTCTTGCAATATCATGGAGATGGATCATAAATTCCGGTAAATCAAAACTTATTGTTTTACATGATTCTATTTTACCAAAATACAGGGGCTTCGCTCCCCTGGTTAATTGTTTAATTAATGGAGAAAAAAAAATCGGGGTAACGGCTTTATATGCATGTGATGAATACGATAAAGGTGATATTATAGCTCAAAAAACTGCTGATATATCCTATCCTTTAAAAATAAGCGAGGCAATAGACATTGTTTCAACTTGTTATACAGACCTGATAGAGGAGATATGCAGGAAGATAATATCTGGGCAATTGATACATTCAATATGTCAAAGTGAAGAAGAAGCTTCATATAGCTTATGGTTAGATGAAGAAGATTATAATATTAATTGGGATACGGGGTCTGAAGAAATAAAAAGATTTATTGATGCAGTTGGCTACCCATACAACTACGCAGCAACTTATATAGATGGCCAAAAAATGCGTATAGCGGAAGCTGAGACATACCCCGACCTATTTATTGAAAACAGGAGACCAGGAAAAATAATATTTTTTAAAAATGAGAAGCCTGTAATTGTTTGTGGGAGAGGGTTATTAAAAATAATAAGCCTCATTGATGATAAGACCATGCAAGAAATGTTGCCTTTAAAACGTTTTAGAGTAAGATTTACCTGATTCATTGTTAAATCTTTTACCGTTTACCTTTAATAAACTAAATTTTATTTTCAAATGATACCCTTTAATAAACCACATCTGACCGGAAAAGAAACTGACTATATCAGGGAATCTGTTCTTTCAGGAAAAATTTCCGGCGATGGTGTATTTACTAAAAAATGCCATAATTATTTTGAATCCAAATACGGATTCAAAAAAGTATTATTGACAACTAGTTGTACAGATGCACTTGAAATGAGTGCAATCTTACTGGATATACAACCAGGGGATGAAATAATTGCGCCTTCATATACTTTCGTCTCCACGGTAAATGCATTTGTATTAAGAGGCGCTAATATAGTTTTTGCAGACAGTTCAAAGGAAAATCCAAATATGGATGTTATTGAAGTTGAAAAACTGATTACAACCAAAACTAAAGCAATTATTGTTGTTCATTATGCAGGTATTTCATGCGATATGGATAAAATTATGGGGCTCGCGAATAAAAGGAATCTTTTTGTTGTGGAAGACGCCGCACAGGCAATTGATTCATATTATAAAGAAAAACCGCTTGGTTCCATTGGCCATTTAGCAACTTTTTCTTTTCATGAAACGAAAAATATTATCTCTGGTGAAGGTGGTATGCTTGTAGTAAATGACGATCGTTTTATAAAAAGAGCAGAAATAATTCGTGAAAAAGGAACAAACCGTTCTGCTTTTTTCCGGGGAGAATTAGATAAATACGGATGGGTGGATATAGGGTCTTCATTTTTACCATCTGATATCATTGCTGCATTTTTATTTGCGCAAATTGAAAATCTTGATATAATTCAGCAAAGGAGAAGAGATATATGGAAAACATATTATGATGGACTATTACCTCTTAAGGAAAAAGGGATCCTGCAATTACCTGTTATTCCGGATTATGCAACAAATAATGCACACATGTTTTATATTGTATGCAGGTCTCTGGAGGAAAGATCTCAGTTAATAAATAAACTAAAGGAAAATGAGATTATGGCTGTTTTTCATTATTTATCACTACACAAGTCTCCATATTACAATAAAAAATATAATGGAGAAGAATTACCAATGAGTGATCTTTATTCTGATAACCTTCTTCGATTACCTTTTTATTATAGTTTAGAAAAAATTGACCAGGAGCGTATTATTTCTGTAATAAATAGTTTTTATAAGTAATCTTATTAAATATTTGATGTAGGAATCTACGCGTAATAAATTGCACACATCCAAGATCAGTTTCTTGGATCAATTTGCAAACTATATTTTTGTATAATCCTCATCTTTTGAATGATAAAAATTCAAATTAGATTCTATAACTAATGAAACATTTTAAAGAACATTATATTGATTATTTATTAATGTTTTTTCTTTTAGGGATCTCGGGATTTCCATATTTTGGATCACAAAATTACCTCATACTATTTGTGATTGGATTAACCATATTATTCATAACCAGAGAAAATCAAAACATAGACGAGGCCTTTCTTTATATGATTGGGATAATATTGTTCCTCGTTTTATGTCAGGCGGTTATCTTTCATTTTTTTAAAGGAATCACCATTCTTGGGTTAGTTTTAAGAATATCTTCTGCTTATTTAGTTGTTAAACTATTAAAGGAACAGTTCATTAATTATTACCTGAGAGTAATGGTATTCCTTTCTATAGTAAGTCTCATTTTTTTCATCCCCATGTTTTTAATACCGGGGCTGATGGATAAGATCATAAACGCAACACCTTCGTTTCTTAGTTACCAATATGAACTCTGGGGTTACCAGATAGACAGAAAAACCCTTATCATATATAATTTACTAAAAGAAACAGATCTATTGCGAAATAATGGCCCTTTTTGGGAACCCGGGGCATTTGGAGGATTTTTGACAGTTGCATTTATGTTTAACTCCATAAAAGAGAAGGAAGTATTTACTAAAATTAATTTCCTTCTTTTATTTACTATCATAACAACTCAATCTACTACTGCTTACCTAGCTGCTTTTCTTTTTATTTTTCTTTTTATTTTAGTAGAAAACTATTCAAACGGGGCAAAACTAGCTGTTCTTCTATTCGCTGGTTTAGGTTACTTTGCCTTTCAAACAATACCTTTTCTTGGCAATAAAATTATGAATGAGAATGCGGGGGTTAAGGATGCAATTGAAGATGTTGGTGGGGATACCAGGATGGCCTCAGCTGTTTTGGATTGGCAAGATATTAGTGGTTATCCCTTTACCGGAAGAGGAATATGGAGCGAAACCAGGGTAGATAAAAAATTTGAATTTGTTATTCGAAATAATGGATTCACGAATTTCTTTGCACAATGGGGAATACCTTTTGTTTTATTTTTTTTCTACCTCTATTACAAAAGCTTTTATTATTACAGTGCTTTTTATTCGGCAAGTAAATTATTGCCCATTATTTTAATTTTGATTATTTGTGTTCTCGCTTTTAGTGAAAACTATTTTAATACTCCATTCTTCTGGTCCCTGACTTTTTTATTTATACCAATCGGTACATTTATGGAAGAAGAGGATGTGTCTGTAGTAGAAAGACAATAAATTGCATATATAAACCGTTAAAGTTGATACAGATTAATATTGACAGGAAACAATATATACTCAGTTATTCCTGTATAAAACAGGTTTAAATTCTCTAAAGACTGCTTTAACTCTCTTTAAGAATACACATAAAGGGATTATCAGATGATATTGAGGCATCCGATGGCATATAATAACATGATAAAGAATAAAATTGGAACTTTATTGGACTTTCCGGATGCTGACTATCTATTGAAAAAAGGGATAGCCTAAATGACCGAAAAGTATAATATTCAGAATATGGTATGTATCATCATACAAGGATAAAAGTAAGGACTAAAATTGTAAGATGGGAAGTATCCATTGTTTAAACTAAGAATCTGATAGATTAATGTCAACAAATACCAATAGCTTAGTAAACAGTAATTTTAAAATAGCTGTTCTGATAACTAGTTTTAACCGAAAAGAAAAGACATTAACATGCCTCCAAAGTGTCTTTACTCAAAAAAAAGAAAACGAGTTTGAACTAACTGTTTACCTGACTGATGATGGTTCTGATGGCACATCTGAGGCTGTACATGAAAAATTTCCTCATGTTAATATTGCACATGGCAATGGTAGTTTGTTTTGGGCTGGAGGTATGCGTATGGCCTGGCAAAATGCTATTAATAGTGGAATTAATTATGATTTATTTCTTCTTCTAAATGATGATACCATTTTATTTGATCATGCATTGAATAGTTTATTAAAAGATATAAAAACACTCGGTAAAACTAAAATAATATTAGTTGGAACTACCATGGACCCTGTAACAAAGGAGCGGAGTTACGGAGGTAATTTTTTATTAAACAAATATAATTCAAGTATTAAAAAGCTTAAACCGAATCACCAACATCCACAATTATGTCATTTAGGAAATGCTAATATAATGATGGTATCTGCTCCAGTTGTAGATGAGATAGGAATTCTATCAAAATCATTTACACATGGAATTGCAGATTTTGATTATACATTACGTGCAAGGAATGCAGGCATACCCTCATATGTTGGATCTGAATATGCCGGATACTGTAAAAATGAACACGGAAATAATTGGAAAGATTCAAAAAAATTCACACTTAAACAGAGAATTGATCACTTATATAATATAAAAGGATTGGCGTATAAAGAATATAATGCTTATTTAAAATTACATTTTCCACTTTATTTTCCGCAGGCCTGGTTGATGCTGTGGATTAAAACTTTCTTTCCTTTTTTATGGGAAATATTTAGAAAGCCATCCAATAAAAATCAAGAACTAAAAAAGGTACGATAGCATAGAGAAAATTTATTCTAAAAGCATAAAGCTTCTGGGAATTCAAAAGGGTATTTAAATGAATAAAAAAGTTATCATACTTGAAAGAATATTTACATTTTACCGTAAACCGGTTTTTGATTTAATTGGCCAAAAAGTTGATTTAAAAGTATTGCATGGAAAAAATAATTCAGGAATAAAGTCAATATCAACTAATTATTCAGAGCTAATTCCTTCTTTTCAATACACAAAGAACGAAACAAATACCTTACTTTTTCCTATATTTAAAACGCTGCGTTTTCAACCGGAAATTGTCATCAGTGATTTTGCATTAGGCATGCTTAACCTGCCATTTATTATCCTTACCTGTAAAATTGCGAATATTAAATTCGTTTTTTGGTCGCATGGGTATAATCGTAAGACAGGATTCAGACCAGAAAAAAAATGGATTGACAGATACAGATTATTTTTATTGAGAATTGCTGATGCAAATATTGTTTATGGTTACGAGGATAAAGAAATACTGCAAAAGTATATTAATAAAGAAAAGATATTTGTTGCACAAAATACAATTGATACATCAACTTTTATTGGGATAAGAAATCAACTGGAATCCGAAGGGAAGTTATCTATAAATAAGAGATTGGATATACAACACAAATTTAATATTGTTTTTATTTCCAGAATTCTTAAGGATAAGAAGCCAGATCTGTTGATAGAAATTTATGAAATATTAAAAAATAAATACAACATAATTATTGGGGTTCATTTTATCGGAGATGGCGAATTACTCCAGGATATTAAAGAAGAAGTTCAATCTAAATCTTATGGGAATGATTTTTACTTTCATGGTGCAGTACATGATCCGGTAAAGAGCGGCGAACTTTTATATATAAGTGATATTATGGTCATGCCGGGTTATTTGGGTCTTTCGGTTAATCATTCATTTTGTTTTGACTGCCCGGTAATTTCGTTCAAAGAAATAGATGGCTATCCTTCACATAGTCCTGAAGTTGAAAATGTGATCAATAATAAAACGGGTTTTTTAATAGAAGAACATACTGCAACAGCAATGGCAGAAGCAATTAGGACTATTCTTGAAAATGATGCCTTAATGTTGGAAATGAGAAAAAATATTAGGAATATTATTGAAAATAAATTAACACTCGATAGAATGGTTAACGGAGTTATTGATTGTATTGATTATGTAACTTCTGCCAATAAATAAACTTTTTCATGAAATATATTAAAGAAAGTAAAATTGGGTATCCTCTATTTTTCATTAAACGTATATTGTCAGCTTCAAGGTTGAGTCTAAGAAGTACCGCACGTTTCTTTAAAGGTGCGCTAACATCAAGGGAAACCACCACAATCACATATCCCTTAACTCCAGAGAATGAATATTATTTGATCTTTCTTGTTTCAGCTATTACCCAAAAGGATATCGCTACTATTTCTGGATACTTCGAAGAAATAAAAAAAAATACTGAATTGAGTAAACATGTTATCAATAAAATTGCCGGATCTCACTATCGAAATAAAAAGGATCTTCGATGTGATTTTGGAAGCAGGATTGCATGGTATGCTATAATAAGGGCAAATAAGAGTATGGTTGTAGTTGAAAACGGTATTGAAATGGGACTAACTGCCATGGCTTTGTGCAGCGCAATTGCTAAAAACAGGGAAGAGGGATTTAAGGGTGAATATTATGGACTGGATATAGATCCCGATGCAGGTTATTTTTTATTAAATTCCCCTTTTAATGAATTTGCAAAATTAATTATAAATGATTCAGTGAATAGCCTGGAACAATTTAAAAATAAACCTATTGATTTTTATTTTAGTGATGGCCTGAGGACCTATGAATACGAGAAAAAAGAATTTGGAGTGCTAATAGACAAGATGGCGGGCCAGGGCGTAATTGTTAGCAACAAAGCAAATTTTTCACTCGCTTTAGCAGAGATGGCATCTGTTAAGAATAAGAAATTTTCTTATTTTCAGGAACAACCTTTGAATCACTGGTATCAGGGATCTGGATTAGGAATTTTATATGAATAATAAACACTCTTTATTAAATGATATATTTTACTTCAAGTTGGGATGATGGTGCTCCGGATGATATTAAATTATCTGAAATGTTGCTTAAGTATGATATGAAGGCGACATTTTTTATTCCATTAGCTAATGTTGAAAATCGCGATGTTGTTACTCCCAAACAGATGGAATTAATTGCAAAAGATTTTGAAATTGGCGCTCATACTGTAAACCATAAATATTTAACGAGGATCACAGATGAAGAAGCTGCTTATGAAATTCGGCAATCAAAAAAAGAGATGGAAATCATTATTAATAAACCGGTTCACGGATTTTGTTTTCCGGGCGGTAAACACAGGGCCAATCATGTAGCGTATATTTTTGAAGCAGGCTATAAGTATGCACGAACAAATAATATGTTTAAGCTCACTAATAATGAGAAACTCATGAATACCACTTTGCAAACGTTTAATCATTCAAAATATACTTATTTCAAACACTTATTGAAAAGAGGATATTTTAATGAAATATTTCAACATGCAACCTCAATATTATCAAACAATGAGTGGGATAAGCTTATGGTTGACATTATTGCTAAACAAAAGAAAAAAGAAGCAAAAGAAACTGTTATACATCTTTGGGGACATTCATGGGAACTGGAAGAAAATAATTCCTGGAATCAGCTTGAACGTTTTCTGAAATATGTAAAAGAAAATCAGATAGAATCTAAAACAAATTTTGAAATTGCTCAGTTAACCAGCCGGTAGTTTTTAAAAGGGGTTAGTTAAAAATTATATTAAGTTTTGAAAAAGAAAATATTATTCATTTTGCACCTTCCTCCTCCAATTCATGGTGCTACCATGATGGGTAAGTTTATACAGGATAGTGATTTAATAAATGAAACTTTTCAATGTGATTATCTTAATCTATCTACTTCAAAAAACTTAAGTGATATCGGAAAAGGGAAGTTTCGAAAGTTATTTATATTTTTTAAGCTTTATTTAAAAGTGCTGTCTGCGTTACTAAAAAATAAATATGATCTATGTTACCTTACTATCAACTCAAAAGGAGCTGCTTTTTATAAAGAATTAGTTATTGTATTTATATTAAAAATATTTGGAAGCAAGATTGTTTATCATTATCACAATAAAGGCGTGTCTGAAAAGCAAGATCGTTTCCTTCAAAACCTTTTGTATCGTTTTCAATTCAGGAATTCCAGGGTTATACTATTATCTCAGTTTTTATATAGTGATGTAGAAAAATATTTACCCAGATCACGGGTTTATTATTGTTCAAACGGGATACCTGCTTTGGATATATCTACTCAAACAAGTATCATTTCAAAAAAAGAAGAAAATCCTATTCCGGTGATCTTGTTTCTTTCGAATATGATGGTTGAAAAAGGGGTGTTTAATTTATTAAAAAGCTTGAAATTATTACTTGACAAAGGGCTACAATTTAATATGTTTTTTGTAGGTGATTGGATTAATATTAATGAATCAGATTTTAATAAATTTGTTGTTGCAAATGGCTTACAGGAAAATGTTTTTTATGAAGGCAAAAAATTTGGTGCAGATAAGTCAGCTTATTTAGTAAGGGCAGATATATTCATACATCCAACATTAAATGACTGTTTTCCCCTGGTTATTTTAGAAGCAATGCAATATTGTCTTCCTGTAATATCAACTTTGGAAGGAGGAATACCGGGTATTGTTGATGAAGGAAAAACGGGCTTTCTTATACCCAAAACAGACTTGAATTTAATGGCGGATAAAATTGAAATCCTTTTAAATAACATGCAATTAAGGAAAGAAATGGGTAATGCCGGGCAAAGAAAATTTTATGAAAATTATACACATGAACATTTTGAGAAAAATTTTAAAACAGTAATTGAAAAAATATTAAACGATTAATAATGTGTGGAATTGCAGGCTTTATTGGCTTTAAAAATAATATCGAATTAGCTATAAATGCTAATATCATTCAGCGGCATCGCGGCCCTGATAACCAACAGATATGGAACGACGATTATATTGCTCTTGCTCACCAAAGGCTTTCCATTATTGATTTGAGTGAGGCAGGTAATCAGCCCTTTCATAAATACAACCTGGTTATTATATTTAATGGAGAGATATATAATTATAAAGAACTTCAGCAAAAACTTGAAACTGAACGGCAAGTAAAATTTATCAGTTCTTCTGATACGGAAGTTGTTCTGGAAATGTTTAAGGAATACGGAACAAAATGTCTGGACTATTTTATTGGCATGTTTGCTTTTGCTATTTATGATAAAGAGCGTTCAGATTTCTTTCTGGCACGGGATCATTTTGGAATAAAACCTGTTTTTTATACAAATATACATGGAGCATTTGCTTTTAGTTCTGAATTGAAAACATTGGTTAATATCGATGGGTTTGATAAAAGTATTAACCATAAAGCAATGGTGAGTAGTGTTAACTACCGCTGGGTTTCCGGTAATGAAACTATGTTTAATAATTGCTACAAATTACCCCCGGCACATTATATCACAATTAATAAACAAACCGGAATTAATTTGATTAAGTATTGGGACCTGGACGATAAAGTAAAGCAAATTGGAAGTGAAACAGATGCCGTAGATGAAGTTGCTAAATCAATTGAAATGTCTGTAACCCGCCATATGGTTGCGGATGTTCCGGTTAGTAGTTTTTTAAGTGGCGGATTGGATTCATCGCTCATATCTGTTATAGCAAAAAAAACCAATAGTAATTTATCAACATTTACCATCGGCACTTCAGATAAAGATCAGAAAGTTGAAAGTATGCCAGATGATGAAAAGTATGCCAGGTTACTTGCTGAAACATTTAATCTGGATCACCACGTAATAAAAATAAGTCCAGATATACTTAAAGATCTTCCGGAAATGGTGAGAACTTTAGACGAGCCGATCGGTGATCCTGCAGCTATCAATACTTACCTGATTTGTAAAGCAGCCAGAGAGAAAGGTGTAAAAGTTTTATTATCAGGAATGGGTGCGGACGAAATATTTTTTGGATATAGAAGGCAAAAAGCAACATTAATGGCATTGAGATTTAATAAACTGCCAAAGTTTATTAAATACGCTGCTATAAAAACGGTGAATATGCTTCCGGTAAAATTATTTGGAAAAGGATTTAAATTAGGAAGATGGGCAAAACGATTTATTGGTTTTGCAAATATGCCGATTCACCAGGCTTATATGAGAAGTTATTCTTACTACGACAGCCAGGAATTAAAAGAATTATTAACTCCTGCTTATTGGCCTGCTATCGATGATATAAATAATGAACATAAAGAATTATTTGAAGCTAAATTTAAAAATGACTCAATAAACATGATCTGTAATACAGATATTGGCATGTTTATGCTGGGCCTTAATCTTACTTATACCGACCGGGCTTCTATGGCAGCCTCTGTAGAAGTAAGGGTGCCTTTTATTGATAAACTTGTTATTACAAACGCAATGCAGATCCCCGGAGCTCTTAAAATAAGGAATGGTGAATCCAAATACATTTTAAAAAAAGCAGCGGAACGATTTTTACCCAAAAAAATTATTTATAGGCCAAAAGCATCATTTGGTGCTCCAATACGTTCATGGATTTCTGATGATCTGAAATCAATGGTGGATGAATTACTTTCTAAAGAAAATGTTGAAAAAAGAGGGTTTTTCAATTTCAAATTTATAAAAAATATTATAGAGAATGACAGAAATGGCATTGAAGACAATGCCTATCAAATCTATCAATTATTAACGCTTGAATTATGGTGCAGAGAATATCTTGATATGCATTCCTAAAGTATTACCTTAAAAATTGATTTGTAAATTGAACAATATTCAGATGTTACATACAAAATGAACTAAAAATTCGTTATATTAACAAAGGACAAAAATTAATAATAATTAAAACCGAATGAAACAATTAGCTCAAAATATTAAGAGAAATTCATTGACATTAGAAGAATTACCGGTACCGGTTTGTAAAACAGGAGGAGTTTTAGTTAAATCTGTTTATTCAGCTATCAGTGTTGGGACAGAAATAATGAAATTAAAAAATGCTGATCTCAGCTATTTTCAAATGGCGAAGAAAAAGCCGGAACAAGTCAAGGATGTTTTAAATACGCTTACACAATTGGGTCCGGTAGCCACGTATAGAAAAGTGATGAATAAACTTGACTCACTTTCTCCATTGGGTTATAGCCTTGTTGGTGAAGTAATTGAAGTGGGAAAAGGAGTTGAAAATTTAAAAGTAGGCGATTTGGTTGCGTGTGGAGGAGCTGGCTATGCTAATCATGCGGAAGTAAATTTTATTCCTAAAAATTTATGTGCAAAAGTACCAGAAGGTGTTGAATTAAGAGACGCCTCTTTTGCTACCATTGCTTCAGTTGCGATGCAGGGTTTTAGACAAACTGAATCTCAGATTGGTGAAAATATTGCAGTAATTGGGTTAGGACTATTGGGGCAGATCCTTATTCAAATAATCCAGGCCAATGGTTGCAGGGCTTTTGGTTTTGATATTTCCCAAAGCAAATGTGACCTTGCAGCAAAGAATGGTGCATATTTTGTTCAAACGGCTTCTAAAACTAATTTTGAAGAAGAAATTAGTTTATTAACAAATGGTTTTGGATGTGATGCAGTAATTATTACAACTGGCACCAGCAGCAACGACCCAATCGTTCTTGCTGGAAAAATTGCAAGAGACAGAGCAAAAATTGTTGATATAGGCATAACTAAAATGGATTTACCCTGGGATCTTTATTATCATAAAGAATTAGACTTTAGGTTTTCCAGATCTTATGGACCGGGAAGATATGATCCGGTATATGAAGAAAAAGGAGTCGATTATCCAATTGGTCATGTTCGCTGGACTGAGCAGAGAAACATGATGTCTATTTTACAACTTTTGAAGGATGGAAAAATAAATTTCTCAAAACTCATTACACACGAATTTAATTTCAGTGATTCTGAAAAGGCTTTTATTGACATTAAAGAAGGAAAAGAAGATTACCTGGGTGTGGTATTGAAATACTTACCCGATATTGATACTAAAACACGAAGAATAGATATTTCAAATAATGCTACAGCAAAATCGGGTAATATAAATATTGGTGTAATTGGAGCTGGTAATTATGCCAGCACGATGTTAATGCCATTTTTAAAAGGAGAAGCAAACCTTATCGGAATTGCTACTGCTACTGGTATCAATGCAAAAGATAAAGCACAAAAATTCGGGTTTAATTATGCAACAACTGATTACCAGGAAATGCTTTCAGATCCAAGTATTGATACAATTATCATTGCAACTCGTCATAACCAACATGCCAGAATGGTTATTGATTCTTTGGATAAGGGGAAAAATGTATACGTTGAGAAACCGCTGGCTATTTCTATTGAAGAATTAAGAGCGATAGCAAAAAGTTACGCAGCAAAGAAACAATTATTGATGGTTGGCTATAACAGGCGTTATGCTGATTCTGTTCAATATTTAAAAAAGCAATTGAAGAATAATATTGCTTATTCAATTTATTACCAGGTAAATGCAGGGTTTATTCCGATGGATAAATGGTATCAATCTCCGGAACAGGGTGGAAGAATCATTGGGGAGGTAAGTCATTTTATTGATACCATTCAATACCTGCTTGATTCAGATCCTGTAGAAGTTTATGCTAGTTCTTCAGCAGTTGGAGGAATGCCAGAAGAGGACAATACTTTCATTACGATCAAATTCAGCAACGGTTCTACATGTGTGATAGCTTATCTGGCTGACGGGGATAAAAAATATTCAAAAGAAAAAATACTTATTACCGGATATCGGACAAACATTGAATTCGACAATTTTAAAACAGTTACTGTTTTCAAAGAAGGACAATCTTCTAAAAAACAATTTTTCATGATCGATAAAGGGCAGAAAGAAGAAATGTCGGTTTTGAATAAATCAATCAAATCAGGTATTCCACCCATTTCCTTTCATTCGTTATTATTAAATACATATACTTCAATTTTAGCAGTTGAAAGTATACAAACTAAAAGAAATTATACTACCTCAATAGAAGACTTACTAAATGAATAATTTCTATATTAACAGGCTTAAAACTTTTTCAATTGCTGAATTCCCTTACAGGGTAAAGCAAATGTTAGTAAATCAACTTGAAAAAAGTGGGTACTATAAAAATATTGTCCGGCCTGTAGTATTCAGTTCATTACCGGGGGTCTTATCACCCATTCCCGATAAAGAAGAAATACATTCTAATGCTGTAAATATTTTCGGAAAATGGTTTAATTATAAAAATATTCAGCAGGAAGATTGGCATAGGGATATTTTTTCAGGAAAAAGTTTTCCTAAATCCTTTTCGAAAAAAATAAATATCAGAAAAGACCACAAACTTTCTGCTAAATGTGTATGGGAAATAAATCGTTTACAGTTTTTAGTACAAATTGCTAAAAAGTATGTTCAAACAAATGATGAAGTTGAACTAAAACTTTTTATCAGTATCAATAGATCGTGGAAGGAAAGTAACCCTTACCTGGTAGGCATAAATTGGTATAGTAATATTGAAGTCAACCTTAGATTGATAACATGGTTCCTTTGTTGGGAAATATTGGATGCTGATAAACTCATAAAACAACATAAGGAATTTAAAACTTTTGTATCTGATGATTGGATGCCCTTAATTTATCAACATTGTATTTATTCGTTTAAGAATCCCTCCAAATATTCGTCTGCAAACAACCATCTTATTTCTGAGTATGCGGGTCTTTTCATAGCTTCTGCAAAATGGACATTTAAAGAATCGGAACAATGGATTCGTTATTCACAAAAAGGGTTAGAAGCAGAAATTATCAAGCAACATTCAAAAAACGGAGTGAATAAAGAAGAAGCTGCAGAGTATATTCAATTTATTACAGATTTTTTCTTACTTTCTTATGTTGTGGGAGAGAATGTAAATCGTACTTTTTCTGAGCAGTTTAAAGAACAGTTAAAGAAAATATTTCATTATATTCATGACATACTTGATTGCAAAGGAAATTTTCCAAAGTATGGAGATGAGGATGATGGCAAATGCTTTATTACAGACTTTGATGAAGAAGTTAATAACTTTAAATCGTTGCTTACATCAGCAGCAATTATTTTTAATGATTCTTTATTTAAATCAAAATCTAACGGGTTCGATAAAAAAAACCAACTGCTATTTGGGGAGGCAGGTAAAAAAATCTTTGAAACAATTCCGGATAAAAAGTTTGCTGAAGGGTCAAAGTTTTATAAAGAAGAAGGTCATTTTATATCCAGGAAAAAGGAGAATGGATATGAAATTTACATGCATTTTGATGCAGCTCCACTTGGTTTTCTTTCAATAGCAGGCCATGGCCATGCAGATGCATTGTCTTTTTTATTACATGTTGACGGGCAGCCAGTTTTTGTAGATTCCGGAACTTATACATACCATACAGAACCTGAATGGCGAAGTTATTTTATTGGAACACTTGCCCATAATACCATTAGGATTAAAAAGCTAAATCAGGCAACCATTGCTGGTTCAACTATGTGGTTACAGCATTATAAATGTACAACATTGAACACGGAGACAAGTGATGAAAGAGATATCATTAAAGCAAAGCACAATGGATATGAAAGATATGGTATCACTCATACCCGGGAAGTTATATTTGATAAAAAATCACTTAAGATAAATATCATTGACAACCTCGAATCAAATAATAAAACAGCGTACATTATTGAACTTCCTTTTCATTTGCACCCGGATTTAGAAGTAAAAGCTAAAAATGAGCATAGTTACGATATCATTCGAAAAAATGGAAGGAATGTACAATTACAGGTCGATGAGAAATTGAAAACATCACTGGTATGTGGGCAAATTGAACCAGAAATACTAGGATGGTATTCAAAATCTTTTTTGCATAAAGAACCCAGTACTACTGTGATTTGTTCTATGCAAATAGCCGGGAATATTAAATTAGAAACAATAATATCAATTAATCAATTATGAATATAAGTATTTTCGGATTAGGTTATGTGGGATGTGTAAGTATAGGTTGTTTGGCAAAAAATGGCCATCATGTTATTGGTGTTGATGTTAGTCAGGTTAAAGTAAACCAGATAAATGATGGCAAAGCAACTATTATAGAAAAAGATATTGATGAGATCATATCTGAACAACGTAAGAAGGGAAATATAGAGGCAACCACAGATTCAAAAAGTGCAATACTTAAAACTGATATCAGTATAGTTGCTGTAGGAACTCCAAGCAGTAATAAAGGGCATCTCAATCTGGACTATATTTTTAAAGTTGCTGAGATCGTTGGGTCGGGTTTAAAAGAAAAGACAAGTTTTCACATCATTGCAATTCGTTCTACAATCATGCCTGGCACTTGTGATACATTTGCAAAAATAGTTGAAGAAGCCTCAGGAAAAATACGAAATATAGATTTTGCAATGGTCGATAACCCCGAATTTTTAAGAGAAGGAACTGCTGTTGATGATTATTATAACCCGCCACTGACTTTAATTGGTTCCGATAACAGGAAAGCGGCTGAAACTGTCGCGGAACTTTACAAAAAATTGCCCGGAGAAATTATTCTTACTGATCTTAAGATCGCAGAGATAATGAAATATGTGAACAATACTTTTCATGCGCTTAAAATTTCATTTGGTAATGAAATAGGTAATATTTGTTCTGAAATAGGTATTGATTCTCATAAAGTAATGGAGATATTCTGTAAGGATAAGCAACTGAATATTTCTCCTTATTATTTTAAACCGGGGTTTGCTTTTGGTGGATCATGTCTTCCAAAAGATTTAAAAGGACTTCAAACGCTTGCTCATGACCTTTATTTAAGTGTTCCGGTAATTGATAGCATTAACAAATCAAATGAAGCACAAATTAGCCGTGCATTGGAAATTATTCAGGAAGTAGGGAAAAAAAGAATTGGTATCCTGGGATTAAGTTTTAAAGCCGGTACAGATGACTTGCGTAATTCACCTGCTGTAACTGTTGTAGAAACGCTTATTGGTAAGGGTTATTCAGTCAAGATCTACGACAAAAATATATTACTTTCCAATCTTACTGGAACTAATAAGGTTTATATAGACCAGCATATTCCGCATCTTTCTAATCATATGATTCATGATATCGATGATCTGGACAAAGATGTTGATGTCATAATTATTAATAATAAAGAACCGGAATATCTGGAAATATTAGAAAAAACAAATGATACCATTGTTATTATAGATATGGTACGTCTGTCAGAGTCAATAAGAAATAAAAATAATTATATAGGAATTAACTGGTAACATGATATTTAAAAGAAAACATATTTTAATTATTATCGAAAACTTACCGGTACCTTTCGACAGAAGAGTTTGGCAGGAAGCCAACACTTTAATGGAAAACGGTGCGAAGGTGTCCATTATATGCCCTAAAATGAAGGGATATACAAAATCATATGAAATAATAAACGGGATAGAAATATACAGGCATTCTTTGCCACTGGAAGCAAATGGCGCTATTGGGTATTTATTGGAATATACAATGGCTTTGTTTTGGGAATTCGTTTTAAGTTTCAAGATTTATTTAAAATGTAGATTTCATGTAATACAGGGTTGTAATCCACCTGATTTGATATTTATCGTTGCATTATTTTATAAATTTTTTGGGGTAAAATATGTTTTTGATCATCACGATATCAACCCTGAATTATATATTGCAAAATATAATAAGAAAGGCTTTTTTTATAAATTTTTGTTAGCAGCAGAAAGATTAACATTTGCAACAGCTAATTATAGTATTGCAACAAATGAATCATATAAAGAGATTGCAATAAGAAGAGGAAAAATGCCTAAAGAAAAAGTGCAGGTTGTTAGAAGCGGGCCAAAGCTAAACCGTTTAAAATTGGGTGTTGGAAATGAACAATATAAAAAGGGACGTGAATTTCTTGTAGGATATGTTGGTGTTATTGGTGAACAGGAGGGGCTGGATCTTTTGCTTCAATCTGCAAAATATATAATTGCAAAGCGAAATGACGTTCAGTTTGCCATAATAGGTGGTGGTACGGAACTTGAAAAAATAAAGGCACTTGCCTCAGAAATGAATGTAGATAGCTATTTTGATTTCTATGGAAGAGTTGACGACGAAACTTTGGTAGATATCCTGAATACTGCTGATATATGTGTAAATCCTGACAGACCAACCGAAATGAATAACTTATCTACCATGAATAAGATCATGGAATATATGGCACTAAAAAAACCGATTGTTCAATTTGATTTAAAAGAAGGCAGACTTTCTGCACAGGAAGCCTCCTTATATGCAATAAACACTTCTACAGATGATTTTGCCGAAAAAATAATATGGTTATTGGACAGGCCGGATGAGCGAAAAAAAATGGGTGATTTTGGGTATAACCGAGTATTAAATGAACTTTCCTGGAACCATGAAAGTGAAAAATTAATAAATTTTTATAAAAATGTATTTAAATTATAGAATAAACGTTAGATAGGAAGGAGACTTTACATAAAAAAATAAAAAGCAAGGTTATAAAGGAGATATAATTTATAATCAATTACCAAAATGAATAGGCAGTTTGATCGATATTTACAAATTACACTGGTCGTATTAGACCTGGTCATATTTAATGTAATCTATTTCATATGTCAATTTATTTTTTTAGAGGGAGCTCATTTAAATGTTCCTGAAGCATATTTTCAATATTGGGCTATTTCAAATATATTATGGCTCTTACTATCTTTCTTTTTCAGAACCTATATTACCAAAGTTATTTTAAATTTTCTGGACTTCACTAAAACTACGATCCAGGTTTATTTGGTTTGGGTAATTGCCACTTTGTTTTATTTATTCTTTACACGTGAACTTCAAATTTCTCGTTTATTCATTCTTTCAATCATGGGAGGATTTGGCATTGGTTTATTGTTAAATAGGTTTTTATATCTGGGTATTAAAAACTACTTTAAGAACAGTCATCACCTGACAAAAAAAGTTATTATTCTGGGTTATAATGATACTGCAAAAAAACTGGCAAAATATTTTGAGCAAGATGGTATCAACACCAAGTTATTGGGTTTTATTGAAGACGATAATAAAATAAATGAACTTTCTAATTATCCGGTATTATCTGACATAGGTGGAACGCTTCAGGTTGCGAAAGATCTTGATGTACAAGAAATATTTTCAACCATAACGCCTGAACAAAATAATGATATATATAATCTGATGTATCAGGCAGAAAAAGAATGTATCCGTTTTAAAATCGTTCCCAATCTTTCTGTATTTATGACACGGGATGTGCATATAGAATATTTTGGCGACCTTCCAATTCTTTCATTAAGAAGTGAGCCTTTGGATGATGTTGGAAACAGGTTAAAAAAACGAATGTTAGATATTATTGTAAGTTCACTTGTATTGATTTTTATTCTTTCATGGATGATACCCTTATTGGCTTTATTGATTTTTATTGAATCAGGCGGATCAGTTTTCTTTAGACAGTTACGTACCGGAAAAAATAAAAGAACATTTTATTGCCTGAAATTCAGAAGTATGAAAATAAACAATGATGCTGATTTAAAACAGGCAACTGAAAATGATTCACGGGTAACAAAAATCGGAAAGTTCATAAGAAGAACAAGTATAGATGAGTTCCCACAATTTATTAATGTATTGAAAGGTGAAATGAGTTTAGTGGGGCCAAGGCCACATATGTTGAAACATACTACTGATTATTCAAAAATTGTTGATGAATATATGGTTAGGCAGTTTTTAAAACCTGGAATTACAGGTTGGGCTCAAATTAACGGTTACAGGGGAGAAATTAATAACCCTGAACAAATTAAAATGAGGGTCGATAAGGATCTTTGGTACCTTGAAAACTGGAGTTTGTGGCTTGATTTGCAGATTCTCTTCTTAACAGTTTATTATGTAGTGAAAGGAGATAATAATGCATATTAAATAAGGATAAAATTTATTATTTATTAAACCAACAATTCATGTCCAGGTAAAAAACGGATAAAAGTTTGTAATTATTTCAAGTTGTTTTTCATAGTATTAATAAATCATTTTGTTCAAATTAATGCGAGAATACACAAAGAACTTTGTATTATAAAAAGCTGCTTTATTTAATTTTTTTTAAATAAATTTTAGAAATGATACCTAAAAAGATTCATCAAATATGGCAACACGGAGATGTGCCGGAAAAATATATTGCATTTCAAAATAAAGTTAAAGAATTGCACCCGGAATGGGAATACAAACTATGGAATGAAGAAGATAATCTGGCGTTGGTAAAGTCTCATTTCCCGGATTTCTTCGAAACATATATTGGGTTACCCAGGAATATAATGAGAGCCGATATGATCAGGTATCTGATCATGTACCAGGTTGGAGGAGTTTATTTGGATCTGGATTATGAAATGCTAAAACCTTTTGATCTTATAAACCATGATCTGGTTCTTCCTTATAATAGAAACTTGAGTTTTGGAGATCCATACGATGCTTTTGGAAATTGTATTTTTGGTTCAGCACCAAACCATCCGTTTTGGATGTTTGTAATTAAGGATTTAAAGGGAATCAAAAATTACGAAGAATTTTTTAAGTCGCTATCAGACAAACCATATATTGACCGGTATGCAACAATTGAGGAAGCAATAACAGGACCGGGATTATTGACAAGGATATTTTTTACCTATAAAGATAAACTTAAGAATTATATCTTACCTGAAAGGGAAGCCTTTCATCCTGTAAACCCAAGTAACCTAAAGGAATATACGAAAATATTGGCAAAGGGAAATTCGTATGGAATACATCATTGCTCAGGAACATGGAGAGATAAGTCTTTTCTAAAGAAAGTTAAACGCAGAATTAAAATATTACTCAAAATAAGGTAAAAAAGGTTAGCACAGATATTAATATAAATCAACGCATTCCTTATTCAGCCTGCAATTATTTTCTATTTACCAATACCTATAAAGTATAAATTTATTATACACCTGAGTTCGGGATAAGATGTTTTATAAATTGTTAGTTACTAATTGGTTGTTGTTCTCTACTTTTTTTCTTGACAAAAAAAGTAGCAAAAAAATCAAGGCAGGAACCCCGCCCGAACGTGCCGTTCGGTACGGGCGGGGATTACAACCTCCCGAAACAATCAGGACAGGCTGTTCCTGCCGTACCGCTTCAATCAACTTTTGCACTACTGTAGCTTCAGCATTTGTTCTTTACTCTTAGATTCAAAGCACTTTAATTAATAATAATCAATTTTAGTTTGTTACTTAACCCGAACTCAGGTTATACTTATTTTATCACTATTGTCCGACAAAAATAATTAAAGGGTGAGCTAAAATAGTCACCCTTTTTAGTTATGTTGAAGTTGCAACACAATCAATATAACTATGGATAAAGATAAAAG
>JANOPU010000314.1:0-1913 GCA_031422055.1 Ferruginibacter sp. | reverse complement strand
CAATTATGTTTTTATTCAGCCCAGCGATTTCCGGTTTTATTCATAAACATCCTACTTTGAAAATGCTGGCTCTTTCATTTCTGGTAATGATTGGCCTAAGCCTTATTATGGAAGGTTGGGATGCCCATGCTGCTCATGAACTGAAACTGAAAAATTATATTTATTTCGGTATGGCTTTCTCCTTTATGGTTGAAATGCTCAACATGATCATGCGAAAAAGAATGACAAAGAACCGGGTTGTTGAATTGAATGAACCGTTGTTGGTAGAAGAAGATAAAAATCAATCTGATACAGCGAAATAGGTTTTTATTATTATAAAGTAAGATTTTTACTGTCGCAAAACATGTATTTTTAGATCATAGATTTTAAATATGAATATTTATTTTAATTTTTTACCGTCAGAAATTTTAAATAAAAAATTAAAAAAAGGTGATTTCCCTTTTTCAAAATTTTTATTCTGGGATGCTGATTTTGAAAAAATAAATACTGAATTACATAAGAATTACATCATAGAAAGGGTAATGGGCCGTGGGCTATTAATGGATTTTTATTTTTTATTACAATTATATACGAAAGAAGAAATCATTACAGCCCTGAAAAAAAGCCGGGTATTAGACCGAAAAACGGTAAATTTTTGCAGCCATTTTTTTAAAATACCGATAACAGATATGCATGCTTCATCTTACTACAGTTGATCATAATACCTACCAATTACTCCGGGAAATCTTTACCATTGAAATAATCAGGGATAATTTTGCTTTAGCCGGCGGCACTTCTCTGGCGTTGCAGATCGGGCACCGCCAATCAATTGATTTAGATTTCTTTTCTACAGCCATTTTTGATGTTAAGGAGTTAGAAATTATTCTCACCGGGTCCGAAAAATTCCGATTTAAATATATTGGTAATAACAGTAGAATGTTGTTTGGATTAATTAATAATATTAAATGCGATTTTATAAATGAACCCGCAACTTTAATAGAGCCATTTTTAATTAGAGATGGGGTTTCATATTTTAGTATCCCCGATATTGCTGCAATGAAATTACATACTGTTTGCGGAAGAGGGAAAAAGAAAGACTTTTTTGATATATATGCTTTATTGCAGCAATATAGCTGGAGGAAATTGCTTGAATGGTTTGTAGAAAAATATGGTGAAACGCAATTGTTTTTTTTGCAAAGAAGCATTTTGTATTTTGAAGATGCCGAAAGCGATCCTGATATCAAATCCTACCCACCGTTTTCCAAAAGCTGGGAAGAAATAAAAAAATATATTACTGCTACCTGCTCCGGATATGATGAAAAAGGATAAAGAACCTTGTATTTGAATTAAATGAACCGGTGTTGAAAAAAGAAGATAATAATGAATCTGATATGGCGAAGTAAATGCTATTGATATACAAATTCCAGCTTTACATAAATATTATTCCAGCTTTACATAAATATTCCCTTCTCCGCAACGTCTCCGGCACGAAACGTTGCGTAATCAGAAAAAGAAAAAAATGGATGTTGGTTACAAATTATATTAACTACCAGGTTAATATCTTGTACCAACATCCCCGTCCGAACGGCGTTCAGCCGGGCGGGCAGTATCCAGCATCTAGCATCTCCTACGGATGCATCGACGATACCCCGTTAAAACTATTGCTATCAAAAACCGGGAAATCATTTCCATCCACAAACCCATCACCGTTCATATCTGTTGCAACATAAACACTATTCACACCATTAAAACTATCCGTATCAAAGGCCGGAAAATCATTTCCGTCAATGAATTCATCCTGGTTAAGATCACCGGTGTAGAATGCCCAGATATTTGGTTCAACTTCAACCTGGTTATTACCAAAGGCTTTGTTGGCATCTGTAGAAAAATCGTACAAAGGAGTAGCCGCAATACATGCAACAGGAGCGGCTGTC
>JANOPU010000313.1:0-14808 GCA_031422055.1 Ferruginibacter sp. | reverse complement strand
GATTTTGTTGAAGAAATTGAAGCTATTAAGAATTAGTAATTATTAATTAATAATTTTTCACCTTCAAATCTGTATTATGAAAACGGAAAATGTTATCGTTGAGAAATCTTTTCAATTTGCATTGAGAATTGTAAAGCTTTATTCCTTGTTGAAGGAATAAAAGGTAGAAAGAGATTTAGCTTTGCAACTTTTAAGAAGTGGAACTTCTGTAGGAGCAAATATTGAAGAAGCAATTGGAGGATCTTCAAAAAGAGATTTTATTCATAAACTGGAGATCGCATATAAAGAATCAAGGGAAACGAGATATTGGCTTAGGTTATTAAAAGAAAGTAATTTACTTGAAAAGAAGCTTGCAGAATCATTTATTTCAGACTGTGAAGAGTTAATTAAAATACTTACAGCAATTTTAAATGCTTCTAAGAGTAAATGAATTATTAATTTTTAATTATTAATTTTTAATTACAAATGATACATATAGTTTTTAATGAAGCAGATGTTAAAGTGTTGGAAGAAGCTATTTCAATGGATGAATCGCTTGCAGGAAATGTTTTACAGATCAAAGATGATTACGCCGTTGGTCCACTGGGAGATATGTATGTTGCAGATGGAATCGAATCACGCAAACAATGGTGGAGGGATATATTGGTAGGCGGAGATTACCATGGTAAAGTTGATAATGGAGATGACGATGATTATCAAACTGCTGCAGATCTTGTAGGAACCATGAGAAGAAATGAAGATGAAGTGATCTGGATTTGGGCCGCACAAAATAAACACGATGTTTGTGGTTATTACTGGTTGTTGCATTATATGAAAGAATTCCAGGGTAGGGTAATGATACTTTATCTGAACAATCTTCCGTTTTTTAATGATAAAGGAAATATCTTTTATCCCAACTGGCTTCATGAAATACCTGCAAAGGAATTTATTAAAGCAAAAAAATTAGCCCGTGAAATTACGCTAAGTGAATTTGAAGTAGACCCGGATGAATGGACAAAGATCTGCAACGAAAATAAAGGGGTAAGATTACTGGAAGGAGGAAAAAAGATCGAACAGGAAGATTATCATTTTTATGATGCTGAATTGAAAAAATTCATTACGGCAGACTGGCAGAAGGCTTCAAAGATCATTCACCAGTTCCTGTCAAAGGCAAAAAACACAACAGGTGATGCATATATATTGTGGCGCCTGAAGGTCATGATTGCCCAGGAACTATTTGATGTACAGGGCAAAGTTGAGAATATGAAGGATTTTGAAATAAAGACAAAAGAGAAATAGGAATAAGAAATAAAAAATAAGGAACCTGCCTGTCGGCAGACAGGTAAGAAAGTAATCCCCTTTGCGGCTTTGCTTCTTTGCGTCCTTTGCGTGAAATTTTATGGCAAAAAAAATTAAAGAAGAATACACCCACAGTGATACCGGTGTAAGCGGCCAATACAAAACTTGGTTTCTGGATTATGCCAGTTATGTTATTTTGGAAAGAGCTGTACCAGCCTTAGAAGATGGATTAAAACCAGTTCAACGCCGCATTCTGCATGCGATGAAAGAAATGGACGATGGCCGTTTTAATAAAGTGGCTAATATCATCGGGCAAAGCATGCAATATCATCCGCATGGCGATGCAAGTATCGGCGATGCATTGGTAAACCTTGGACAAAAAGACCTTTTAATTGAAACACAGGGAAACTGGGGCGATGTACGCACCGGCGATGATGCAGCAGCCCCACGTTATATTGAAGCAAGGCTCAGCAAATTTGCCCTGGAAGTTGCATTCAATGCAAAGACAACCAACTGGCAACTGAGTTACGATGGCAGAAAAAATGAACCGGTAACCTTACCAATGAAATTCCCATTGTTATTAGCTCAGGGTGCCGAGGGAATTGCTGTTGGACTGGCAACTAAAATATTACCCCATAATTTTTGCGAACTGATCGAGGCATCCATTAAATCTTTACGTGGTAAGAAATTTGATATACTTCCTGATTTTCAAACAGGTGGCTCCATGGATGCCAGCAACTACAATGAAGGGAAAAGGGGAGGTAAAATACGCGTACGATCATTTATTGAAGAAGTAGATAAAAAAACACTTGTCATAAAAAGTGTACCCTATGGCGTTACTACCACACAGCTAATGGAAAGTATCGTAAAAGCTACTGACCAGGGAAAAATAAAGATCAAAAAAGTTACGGATCACACTGCTGCAGATATTGAAATAATCATTGAACTGGCACCGGGAATTTCGCCTGATATCACCATTGATGCTTTGTATGCTTTTACCGATTGTGAAGTGAGTATTTCACCCAATGCCTGTGTTATTGTAGATAAAAAACCACAATTTCTTTCTGTAAAGGAATTGCTGACTATTGCAACAAACAATACAAAAGAACTGCTGAAGCGTGAACTGGAAATAAAACTGGCTGAGCTTCAGGAAAAATGGCATTACACCTCACTGGAAAAGATTTTTTTTGAAGAAAAAATATACAAAGAACTGGAGAAGAAGCATGAAACATGGGATAAAGTATTGGCGGCTATCGACAAAGCTTTTACTCCTTTTAAAAAACAACTTAAGAGAGAAATTACCAGGGATGATATCATCAAATTAACTGAAAAACCTGTACGCCGAATTTACCGGCTTGATATTGACGAGTTGAATGAACAGATCAAAAACCTGGAAGCTGAAATAAAAAAAGTGAAACACGACCTGGCAAATCTGGTAGATTTTGCCGTAGCTTATTACGAAACGCTGTTAAAGAAATATGGTAAGGGAAGAGAACGTAAAACAGAGATCAAATTATTTGATGTGATCCAGGCCAAAAGTGTTGCGATAGCCAATACCAAGATATTCGCAAACTTTGCAGATGGTTTCATCGGAACCGGTTTAAAGAAAGACGAGTTGGTTGCAGAAGTTTCTGACCTCGATGATATTATTGCTTTCACCAAAGGCGGTATCATGAAAGTGGTAAAAGTGTCTGACAAAACATTTATTGGAAAAGATATACTGCATGTAGCCGTTTTTCAAAAAGGGGATGAGCGTACCACATACAATATGATCTATGTAGATGGCAAAACAGGTACCAGCTTTGCAAAACGTTTTAATGTAACCGGTGTAACAAGGGATAAAGAATATGATCTTACAAAAGGATCTGAAAGAAGTAGGGTTCATTATTTTAAAGCAAATCCTAACGGTGAAGCTGAAGTGGTAAAAATAATTTTAACCCCCGGTTGCCCTGCCAAGAAAAAAGAATTTGATTTTTATTTTGAAGAACTTGAAATTAAAAACCGTGGCAGTATCGGCAACCAGGTAACCAAATACCCGATCAAATCAGTAAAATTCAAAGAAGAAGGCAAATCAACATTGGATGCCAAAAAACTTTGGTTCGACAGTAAATTCGGCAGGCTGAATACAGAGGTAAAAGGAGAATACCTGGGTAAATTTGAAGCAGAAGACAGGTTACTGGTTATTTATGGAGATGGCAATTATGAGATCCTTGACCAGGAACTTACCCAGCGATTTGATGCAGACAAAATGTTACTGATTGAAAAATATAATGCAGATAAAGTCATCACAGCTGTTTATCTGGATAATGAAAAAATGCAATATAATATCAAACGTTTTAAAATAGAAACCACTACGCTAAACAGTAAATTCTATTTTATCAAAGAAGGAAAAGACAACAGGCTGGAAACAGTTACAACTGATGTAGAACCAGTTTTAAAAGTGCAAACAGGCCGTGGCCAACAGGTTAATAAAGCAAAATTTAAAGTAGCTAAACTGGTGGAAGTGATGGGCTGGAAAGCAGCAGGGGCTAAGCTTGTAGATTTTTCAAAATCTGTAGAAATGGAGTGGGAGACCAAAGAAGGTGATTCAGCACAAGGCGATTTATTTGATTAAATTTCAGAGATGTCATCTCTGAATCAATTACTTATTTATGCAGACTGATTACCCTCGTAACTTTCCATTCATTGTTCTTGAATTGCCAAACCACAACGAACCTGCTAAAATCTGATGTTGATTTTTCAACCAAATTGTGAAAGCGGTGAGAACCGATTTCTATTGCACCAAATCCCGGGACAGGTGAGACCTCAATACTGCCTTTCAACAGTTCTCTCCTGACTTTTCCGCAAATATGATTTTTTACTCCATCAACCATTTCGCTTTTAGATGTTGACATTCCGCCTTTATCATGATAGAATTCCAGATTGTCAGAAAATAAAGATGCATATTGATCAAGAAATTGTCCTTGAGTACAGTTATTATAAGCGTTAAAAAGCGCACTGTCCAATGCTGCAATTGTATTATATAATTCAATAGACTCTTTTGTTTCCTTTTGTACAATGCTTTGTTCCTGAGAAAATGCATTTCCAAAACAAAATAAAGTCAATAATACAAACATCATTTTTTTCATACCCAATTTTATCATTTAAAAAAATGTCATCCCTAAAATTCAATTATTCTCTTCCAGTTGCATCAACTTTTCAAAAACCTCTTCAAATTCTGCATTGGCATTATTTAAAGCACTTAATGCCTTATTGTAATCGGCTTCTGCCTGAATGAATTTATTCTTATCGCTGTATATTTCAGGATCGGACAATGAAGCTTCTAACGTATTCTTTGTTGCTTTTAGTTTTACCAGGTTTTCTTCCAATTGTTTTACCCGGTTCTTAACCTTTGTCAATTCTTTTTTTTGATCATTACTGATTATTTTTTGAACAGGTTTGGCCACATTTAGCATTTCCTTCCTTTCAATTTTTACTTCAATCTTTTCTGCTTTTTTTGCATCAGCCTCAGCTTTGGCCTTTCGTTCTTTCCAGTCTTCCCATTCCGCATAGGTTCCTTTGAATTCCCTGATCTTATGATCTTCTATTTCCCATATCTTATTTGCAAGCCTGCTGATAAAATAACGGTCATGGCTAACCAGAATCAGGCTTCCTTCATATTTATTCAATGATTCAACCAGCAGATCAACCGAATGTATATCCAGGTGATTCGTAGGTTCATCCAACATCAGGAAGTTAGCTTTGCTGGCAATGGTCTTTGCTAATGCTACCCTCGCTTTTTCACCACCACTCAACACTTTTATCTTTTTTTCAACGGTATCACCACTGAATAAAAATGCGCCGAGCAAACTTCTTAATTCAAGATCATTTTTTCCGCTACGGGCATCTTTCAATTCTTCCAGTACATCATTGTTCATATTCAATGCTTCCAGTTGATGCTGTGCATAAAAAGATTCCTGAACATTATGGCCCCAAATTCTTTCGCCCTCAAATGTTTCAGCATCTGCAATAATGCGTAACAAAGTAGATTTCCCTTTTCCATTTGCACCAATCAATGCAATTTTATCTCCACGTTCAATTTCAGCACCGGTATTTTTTACTATCTCAATATCTTTAAAACTTTTACTGATATGCTTTAAAGTAACAATTGTTCTGCCTGGTTGCTTTTCAACAGCAAAATTGATTCGCATATTTGGCCTTTCAAGTTCAACATCTTCTATACGATCCAGTTTTTCCAGTCGCTTTACAATACTTTGTGCAGCTGCAGCCTTGCTGGCCTTGGCTTTAAAACGTTCTACAAATCGCTCATTCTGCCGTATATAATCCTGCTGGTTATCAAAAGCCTTTTTTTGCATATCTATGCGCAAAGCTTTCTCCGTTTCATAATAAGAATAATTCCCTGTATAAAAATGTAATTCCTGTTGATACAATTCAACAACTTTTGTAACCATCCTGTCTAAGAAAAAACGGTCATGCGATACGATCACAACCGCTCCCTGGTAATGCTGAAGATATTTTTCCAGCCATTCAATACTCGGAAGATCCAGGTGGTTTGTAGGTTCATCCATCAATAAAACATCGGGATGTTGTAAAATCATTTTTGCCAGCAGTACCCGCATACGCCAACCTCCGCTGAAATTCTTGTAAGGCTTTTGCAGATCAGCATTTGCAAAACCAAGCCCCTGTAAAATCTCTTCTGTCTTGTGATGAATACTGTATCCATCTAATACTTCCAGTTCGTGCAACAGATCGGCATAATCATGTGCCAGATCTTCATTACCGGTTTTTGCAAGTTCTTCTCCCACTTTTTCTATTTCTTTTTCCAGCTCCTTTACTCTTTCAAAGGCTCCTAAAGCAACTTCCAGGATAGAATCTTCGGTATCAAAACCCAACAGATCCTGATGCAAAAAACCAATAGTGGTTTCTCTGCCTTTTTCAACAGCACCTTTAGCGGGTGAATATTGCCCGGTCAAAACTTTCAATAAAGTTGATTTTCCGGTTCCATTGTAACCGATTAAACCAATACGCTCATTGGGCTGTATATGCCATGTGGCATCTTCAACAATGGTTCTTGCTCCGAATTCAAAAGTCACATTTTGTAATCCTAATAACATTTTCCGATTCTTTTATTAATATGAATTGTTGTGTTTTAGCTGTTAGCTACAAGCCATTAGACACTAGCTTGATGCTGATAGCTTGTAGCTAATGGCTGTATTTTCCGCAAAAGTAACTTAATCATTAAACTATAAAAAGGATTTAATGTAAAATAGTAACTTTGGCAAAATTTAGACAAATGAAAAAGGGATTAGCATTGATTGTTGTTTTGCTAGCTTTATTTAGCATTTACTGGTTCATATTAAGAAAAAAAGAAGATTCTGGGAATGGGCTGAAACCTGAACCAATAACCGTAAAAAAACATTCAGAAGCCTTTAATACAAGTATTGATAAAATGATCAGTGCATACCTTAACATGAAAGATGCATTTGTTGAAGGGGATACGTCCAAAGCCAAACAATATAATTCAACATTTATCGGGTTGTTGGATAGTATTCAAACAGATGAATTAAAAGCTGATAATGCAGTTATCATTGAATCTGCAAAAGCCAGCATCAATGATATCCGTTCAAATGCAGTTTCATTGCTAGCACAGACTGATATAACTGAAATGCGCCAGGATTTTCGTATGATCACAGACATGATGTACCCCGCCTTTTTTAAGATCATTAATTATGAAGGACCGAAATTATATCTGCAAAATTGCCCTATGGCTTTTGGAGAAGATAAAGCAGCAAACTGGATCAGCAATAGTAATGAAGTTGTTAACCCATATCTTGGTAAAAATCATCCGGAATTTAAAGGTTCTATGCTGCATTGCGGCGAAGTAAAAGATTCTATAAAAGGCCAATTATAAAGCGAAGTACCCGTCAATGAGATACATATCCCTGTTACTTATAATTTTACATGTAGGTATAGGCACTTTTGCACAAAATGCTAAAAACGCATCAAATGCCAGGCATACTATCAGCGGTTACATCATTGACGGTGTTTCCGGTGAAACACTCATTGGTGCTTCACTTACAGTAAAAGGAAATTCAAGGGGTATCAATAGCAATCAATATGGATTTTATTCAATTACTCTCGAAGAAGGAATTTATTCGCTTGTAACTTCTTACATTGGTTACCAATCAGAAATGATCAATTTAGATCTGAAAGCGGACACTTTACTTAATTTTAAAATATACCCGGGTATACGGCTATCAGAAGAAGTGATTGTTACAGCCAAAAAAAGAGAGAACAATATTAAGAATGCGCAAATGGGTAAAATCAGTTTACCCATAGAGCAAATCAAATCATTACCTGCCTTTTTTGGAGAAGTAGACCCTTTGAAAGTTATTCAGCTTCTTCCGGGTGTTAAAAATGCCGGAGAAGGAAGTTCAGGCTTTTATGTAAGAGGTGGTGGGCCAGACCAGAATCTAATTTTACTGGATGATGCTGTAGTTTATAACTCAGGCCATCTTTTTGGCTTCTTCTCCATTTTTAATGCAGATGCCATCAAAAATGTTACTTTGATCAAAGGGGGTATGCCTGCTCAATATGGAGGAAGGTTGTCGAGTGTATTAGATATTTCTATGAAAGAAGGTAATAATCAAAAACTCCAGATAGATGGCGGACTAGGTCTTATTGCCTCAAGATTATCGATACAAGGGCCCATTGTAAAAAATAAAGCTTCTTTTATTGTTTCTGGCAGACGAACATATATTGACGGACTTACAAAACCCTTTATCAAAAAATCAAACCAGTTTTATGGATCGGGTTATTATTTTTATGATCTGAATGCCAAAATAAATTACAAATTCAATGAACGCGATCACTTGTATTTAAGTGGCTATTTCGGCAGGGATGTCTTTGATTTTTCTAATGCTACTCAAAGCCTGAATGTAAATATTCCATGGGGTAATACAACCGGAACGCTACGCTGGAATCATGTGTTCAATAATAAATTGTTTTCCAATACCACTTTAGTATACAATGATTATAATTTTTCATTCAAAGCTGCTCAAAATAATTTTGAAATAAAACTTGCATCAGGTATAAAAGATATAAGCCTTAAACAGGATTATGATTTTTATCCATTTTCAAAACACAAACTGAAATTCGGTTTTTTATACACCTATCACCGTTTTACTCCTTCAGTATTTAGCGGTCAACAGGATTCAGTTGTTTTTAATCCACAAAATGCTCAGATAAAATATGCACATGAAGGGGCAGTGTATATTCAGGATACCTGGGAAATAAATTCAAAACTAAATATCAATGCAGGGCTTCGCTACAGCGCTTTTCAACAGATAGGGCCTAATAAAATATACAAAACAGATGTCAACGGTAATCGTATAGACAGTACAGTATATGGAAAAGGAGAAGCTGTAAAAACATATGGCGGATTGGAACCCAGACTTTCCATTAGATATGCTTTAAATGAAGAAACATCTGTCAAAGCCTCCGTAACCCGTAACCTGCAATACATTCACCTGGTTAGCAATGCAGGCACCACATTACCAACCGATCTGTGGGTTCCAAGTACGTATAAAGTTAAACCTCAATTAAGCTGGCTTTATGCAGCAGGATTATTTAAGAATTTTAAGAACAATATGTATGAAACTTCACTGGAAGTATATTATAAAAATATGCAGAACCAGATCGAATACAAAGAAGGTTATACGCCAAGTACTATTGATGATACAGAAAATTCCTTTGTTTTCGGAAGAGGATGGAGTTATGGAACCGAATTATTTATTAATAAAGTGAAGGGAAGGTTTACTGGCTGGATCGGGTATACATTGAGCTGGACTTTTAGAAAATTCCCTGATCTTAATTTTGGAAATAAATACCCCGCTAAATTCGACAGAAGAAATGACCTGAGTGTGGTAGCTATTTATGAACTCAATAAAAAATGGAGATTTTCTGCAACATTTGTTTATGGAACCGGGAATGCCGTAACATTACCTGAACGGTTTTATATTATTGGTGAGGTACTAACACAAGAGTATAGCCGCATAAATCAATACCGGTTACCTTCCTATCACAGGCTTGATATTTCTGCTACGCTTACCCCAAAGAAAAATGTACAACGCAAAGTAAAACGAGAATGGGTTTTTAGCATTTATAATGTTTACAGCAGGCAGAACCCTTATTTTATCTATTATAATCAATCCGGAAGCCCTTACAACGGCACATTAAGTATACAGGCAAAACAAGTCTCTATTTTTCCGGTCATTCCATCCATTACTTATAATATCAAATTATAATTTCAATAGTTACCAGGTAGAAATATTAATAAAGTACAGAAGAAAATATATACCAAAAGATTTGAAATATTCTTTATTGTTCAATTTGATTTTTTTTCAAATCTATTTTCCAGATTCATCCGGTTTTAAAGCAAAACGAATTGTGCCACTTTTTTTCAGATCAGATGTGATCCTTACCTCATATCTGTTTGAACCATCGGTTACAATCATCAATGCAGTATTAGGCGGTATTGCACCAAGATTTTCAGCATACATAACCAGTTCATTCATTGAATTATCTTTGTCAACTTTAATATGTAAGGTAATTGGTTTATCAGTTAGCCTTTTACGTGACAGTAATAATTCCCCATTGTAAAAAAGTGAAATACTATCCCCGTCAATCTCACCGTTATCATACAAGTCTACTTTAACATCTGCATTCTTCACTTCAATGATTTTTATAAGCGTATTGTTTCTTTTATTAAAGTTTTGCGCAGGAACAATGATCTTATCCTGCGTATTTTTTTGAGTAGATTGAATTTCAACAGGTTCTTGTATAGCCTGAGTTTTAGATTTCAGCACCAACTCCTTCTTTTTTAAAGATTGCTTAACTACTGGACTGCTTTTTTTGCTATTATTAATGCCGGATGGTTTTTTATTATTTGTAACCGGAGTTGCTTTTGAAACAGGATTATACAAGGAATAGTTCTTTTTCAATACCCGTCTTTGAAGAGAGGTAATTCCATAACCACAACCTCCTTCCTGATCGGGTGCAGGCACCCATTTCCCTTCCAATGTTTCTGTATTGTCTGATTTTTCATAATTAAGTTTATGTACCTGAAAGCAATTACGGATATTATTAGGAACATTGGTTTTTGTACGCATAATTTCCTTAACCTCGACATATTTTTGCTTTTTGTCAATAAACCCGGTTAAACTGCATATAGTATAATATTTCTTACCTCCATCGATAAAATAAGTGTACGAATACCCGGTTACCTTTTTCCCTGTTATTTCGAGTTCAATAACATAATCACATTGATTGTCGCCCCAGTTTGATGAAGAACCGCTCTTATCTATAAAAATCCCCTTCCACTGACCAGTAAAATCCTGGGCTGAACAAGCATGAACAATCAATAAAAAAAGAGATAAAACAAGTAATTTTTTTTTCATTTTTACTTAAAAAAGTTTAGAATACCAATCAAGGTTGAACCTGCCTGTCGGCTGACAGATTATACAAGTTGCCTGATAGATACAATAATTCATGTAATTAGTGAAATTCGTATAATTAGTGTACTGTTTTTCAAAGATATTTCAGATTAATTTTCCCTTAGCTAAGACTTCGTTAAATTTGCATTTCTAATTAAGTCTTGAATTAAGATCAACATGATAAAAATTACATTACCGGATGGTTCTGTTAGGGATTATCCGAAGGGAGTATCAGCAATGGAAGTTGCCAAATCGATCAGCGAAGGATTGGCAAGAAAAGTTCTTGCAGCAAATATTAATGGAGAAGTTTGGGATACATCCAGGCCAATTAATGATGATGCCTCACTAAAATTACTTACCTGGGATGATACAGATGCTAAATCAACCTTTTGGCATTCAACAGCGCATTTAATGGCTGAAGCAGTAGAATCCATGTTTCCGGGAGTTAAATTCTGGGTTGGTCCTGCTATTGAAAAAGGATTTTATTATGATATGGATCTTGGCGACAGGCAAATGACAGAAGACGACCTGGCAACATTGGAAAAAAAGATGAGTGAACTTGCAAAACAAAACAATGTATATCAGCGTAAACCTATCAGTAAAACGGATGCCATCAAATATTTTAAAGAAAAAGGCGATGAATACAAGTTAGACCTCTTAAGCAACCTGAATGATGTTGATATCACTTTATATTCTCAGGGAACATTTACAGACTTGTGCCGTGGGCCACATATTCCAAGCACTGGCTTTATTAAGGCAGTAAAACTTACAAATATTGCTGGTGCTTATTGGAAGGGCGATGAAAAGAATAAACAATTGACCCGGGTGTATGGTGTTTCTTTTCCTGCGCAAAAAGAACTCGATGAATATTTGGCCATGCTGGAAGAAGCAAAGAAAAGAGACCACCGTAAATTAGGTAAAGAATTAGGCATCTTTACAATGGATGATGATGTTGGTCAGGGCTTGCCTTTATGGATGCCAAATGGCACTATTATCATTGAAGAACTGGAAAAACTTGCAAAAGAAACAGAGGGTGCTGCCGGGTACAAAAGAGTGGTTACTCCACATATTGCTAAAGAAAATATGTACCTGATAAGCGGGCATTTACCTTATTATGCCGATAGCATGTTTCCTCCAATGGAAATGGATGGAACAAAATATTATTTAAAACCAATGAATTGTCCACATCATCACAAGATCTTTGATGCGGAACAGAAAAGTTATAAGGACCTCCCATATCGCATTGCAGAATATGGTACCTGTTACAGGTATGAGCAGAGTGGTGAACTATTTGGACTGATGAGGGTTCGTTGCCTGCATATGAATGATGCCCACATATACTGCAGTAAGGAACAGTTTGCCGATGAGTTTCGTGCTGTAAATGACATGTATATAAAATACTTTAAGATCTTTGGTATTGACAAATATGTAATGAGACTGAGCTTACATTCGCCTGCCAAGTTGGGACAGAAATATGTAGATGAGCCTAAATTATGGCTTGAAACTGAAACAATGGTAAGGAATGTATTGATAGAATCAAATATTCCTTTTGTTGAGGTACAGGATGAAGCAGCATTTTATGGCCCAAAGATAGATGTACAGATCTGGAGTGCCATTGGAAGAGAATTTACATTGGCAACCAATCAGGTAGATTTTAATAGCGGTAACAAGTATAAACTTTCTTATACCAATCAGCAAAATGCGCCAGAAGTACCACTGATCATACATAGGGCTCCATTGGGAACCCATGAAAGATTCATCGGCTTTTTACTGGAACATTATGCCGGAAAATTTCCGGTATGGGTAGCTCCTTTGCAGGTAAAAATCTTACCTATCAGCGATAAGTTCATGGATTATGCAAATACAATTTTGCAAACGCTGAAAAAATCAGATATTCGTGTAGAAATTGACGACAGGCAGGAAAAGATTGGCAGAAAGATCAGGGATACTGAGATGTTAAAAGTGCCCTATATGCTTGTTGTAGGTGAAAAAGAAATGAATGATGGAATGGTTTCAGTTCGCAGGCAAGGGAAAGGAGATATGGGTTCAAAAGGGCTGGATGAATTTATTACTGAAATTGTTGCAGAGATAAAAGAAAGGAGAGGAGAGGAAACGGCAGTTCAGAGTTCATAGTTTGAAGTTCGATGTTTGATGTTTGAGTAAACTTCAATCAGAATGTGCACTTGTATTAAATTCGTGTTATAAATAAAACAAAATTGTAAACTAAAAATTGTAAATGGCATTTCCACCAAGAGCACCGAGGGGTACATTTAACCCCCGTTTTAAAAAAGAACAACAACAGGAACACCGTACCAATCACATGATCAAGTCTCCTGAGGTACGATTAGTAGGCGAGAATCTTGAACCTGGTATATATACTACCATTGAAGCACAGAAGCTGGCTCATTCATTACAACTTGATTTGGTTGAAATTTCACCTGGTGCAAATCCTCCCGTTTGTAAGATTATTGATTACAACAAGTTTTTATATGAGGAAAAAAAGAAAAAGAAAGAAATGAAAGCGAAATCCAAGACCAGTGAGGTTAAGGAAATTCGTTTTACACCCAATACAGATGATCATGATTTTGAGTTTAAAGTAAAACACGCTGAAAAGTTTCTTAAAGATGGAGATAAAGTAAAAGCTCATGTACAGTTCAAAGGCAGGGCCATCATGTTTAAAGAAAGAGGTGAATTGCTTTTATTAAAATTTGCAGACAGGTTGAAAGATGTTGGAGCGCTTGAAGGCCTTCCAAAAATGGAAGGTAAACGTATGTTGGTTATGTTTGCTCCCAGGGCACAGTCGAAACGAAAAGTTTCTGAACTTGGTAAAGCTATAAAAGATGATGTTGTAAAAGTTGAAGAAAAAGTTGAAGAAAAACAACCCGAAAAATAAGACTCCTGATAATAAAAAAGCTGCCCTCTTCAAAAAGAGGCAGCTTTTTTTATTTTTATTGCCACACAAATCATTGATTGCTATCTTGCAGAGCAAACCACTAAACCACTAAACAACTCAAAAAAGAAATCGAAAATTTTTTACAGAGTTAACTTCAAACTTCGAACCTCAAACTTCAAATTCTTGGACATCAGCCTTAATAAATATATCAGCGATTCAGGATTCTGCAGCCGAAGGGAAGCCGACAGGTATATTGAAGATTGCAGGGTAACCATTAATGGAAAAGATGCACATAAAGGTAACCGGGTAAAAGAAGGAGATACGGTTCAAATAGACGGTGAACCACTAAGAAAAAAAAAGGCAGCTGTTTATATCATGCTGAATAAACCAAAAGGCGTAACCTGCACAACTGATCAGAAAGACAAGACCAACATTATCGATTTCGTAAATTATAAAACACGTATTTTTCCCATCGGCAGGCTGGATAAGCTTTCAGAAGGTTTGATCTTTTTGACGAACGATGGGGATATTGTAAATAAAATCTTACGAGCCGGTAACGGACATGAAAAGGAATATGTAGTAACAACCGATAAAAATATTGATGCAGCCTTTATTAATAACATGCGCAATGGGGTAAGGATCATGGGTACGCTAACCAATAAGTGTTTTGTAAAACAGGAGGGTGACAAACGTTTCCGCATTATACTAACACAAGGGCTTAACCGACAAATACGCCGGATGTGCGAATCGCTAGGTTTCAAGGTTACTTCACTCAACAGGGTTCGTATTATGCACATAACTGCCAGTGGGCTAGCCCCGGGAAAATGGCGTTATTTTACACCGGCAGAGGTCAGTTCTATTAATGAAATACTTCAACACAGCAGTAAAACTGCAGATGGAGAAGGAATGGGGGAGTAAGAAACGACCACCCAAAACGGGGCACGGTTCAGTTCAAATGATCCCGTATCTTGTACCAAGTATCGAATAGTGAATTAAATTAATTCGTCATTGCGAGTTACCACCATTGGCCAAAGGAAAAAATATGAATGACGTTTAGTAGTTTGCAAAAAAGCAAGGCAAACTACAAACCCCGTTCACTCTATTGGCGTCTTAGAACCCGCTTGCGAGTTTGGGACTGCTGCT